>JBAXMT010000066.1:0-11261 GCA_037134135.1 Methylococcaceae bacterium
AAATATAAGAAATAACAATGAAATACACTAAAAATAATAGTAATGAAAGTAATAAAGAAGCCAATCATTTGACAATAAAAACCGTCAAAAAATTGAAACAGTTATTGAAATGAAAGTCTTAATTTTTGAATATATTACGGCGAACGGTGAAGCGTCAGAAAGTTTGGCGCGAGAAGGTCAAATGATGCTTGATGCGTTGTTAGAAAATTTCGCAAAATTATCGAATGTTGAAATCGTGATTGCAGATAAAAGCGCATTTCAACATCAAATAAAAACCGTCGATGCGGTTTGGGTGATAGCACCCGAATTTGACAGAATTTTGGAACGTTTTTGTGGCTATGTTGAAAATGCTAATAAACGTTTACTCACTTCGCCGTCGAAAGCCGTTGCATTGACCGCAGATAAATTAATGACTTTTTTAATTTTACAAACGGCGAAAATTCCAACTGTTCCAACTGAAATTTTTAATCCTATATTCAATTACGATAAAACAAAAGAATGGATTATCAAACCAATTGACGGCGTGGGGGCTGAAAATACATTTGTGCTTACGTCAGAAAATGATTGGTCTGCCCTGCCCTTGATTGAAAAAAAATACATTATTCAACCCCATTTAAACGGCGAAAAAACGAGTTTATCGTGTATTTTCAAAAATGGTGAAGCACGTTTATTGTGTGTTAATTTGCAACAATTTGAAGTTGAAAATCAGCAATATGTTTTGAAAAATATCGAAGTAAATTCCAAACTAGATGACGGACGTTATCAAAAACTCGTGTCACAAATTGCATTAGCCTTCCCTTATTTATTTGGTTATGTCGGTGTGGACTTGATTGAAACCGAAAATGCTTATTTTGTTCTCGAAATCAATCCGCGTTTAACCACTTCATTTGTTGGAATTGAAAAAGCGTTAGGGCTAAATGTGGCGGAATTAGTTTTGGCGTTGTGATTTTCGTCGCGCAGCAAAAAAATCTTTCAATAATTGCGAACAAGTTTCTTCCAAAATTCCACCTTGCCACTCAACACTATGATTTAAAAATGGTGCATCGCTCAAATTCAACGCATTGCAAACTGCGCCACGTTTTTCGTCAAACGCACCAAATACCAAGCGTTTCACACGCGCATGACTAATCGCGCCCATGCACATTACGCAGGGTTCTAACGTTACATAAAGCGTGGTATCGATTAAACGATAATTTTCAATCACTTTTCCAGCACGTCGAATCGCCACAATTTCCGCGTGTGCGCTTGAATCGTGCATTTCAATCACCGCGTTCCAACCTTCGGCAATCACTTGTTCATTTTTCACCAGAACCGCGCCAACTGGCACTTCACCAGATGCTTCGGCTCGTTGGGCTAATCGAATGGCGTAACGCATCCAACTTTCGTCTGTTAAAATATCGCTCATTCTTTCTCTCACTTTTAAAAATTCAATGTCAAAACTCAATTTACAAACGCTTTTTCGCCCTGAAGTTTTAGCGTTATCTGCGTATCACGTTGCAAACGCGCAAGGCTTTATTAAACTCGATGCCATGGAAAATCCCTACACTTGGTCAGATGAAATAAAACAAACATGGTTAGCGGGACTTAAAGATTGTGCGTTAAATCGTTATCCAGACCCTGAAGCGCGTGAATTAACGGCAACATTAAAAACATTAAATCAGTTGCCCGACGAAATTGATTTGTTATTAGGCAACGGTTCAGACGAGATTATTCAATTATTGCTGATGGCATTACCCTCAAATTCGCACGTTTTAAGTACCACACCTAGTTTCGTGATGTACAAACAAATCAGCGATTATTTAGGCTTAAATTATCACGGCGTTTCGTTGACAGATAATTTTGAGTTGGATTTATCTGCGATGTTGGCAGCGATTGAACAACATAATCCCGCGATTATTTTTCTTGCATATCCGAATAATCCAACAGGAAATTTGTTTAACGTTGATTCAATAAACGCCATTATCAATGCAGCAAATGGTTTAGTGATTATCGATGAAGCCTATGAACCATTTGCGAATAATGCGAGTTTTATGCACAGAGTTATGGACAATGTTTTGGTGATGCGAACCGTTTCAAAATTAGGTTTGGCAGGTTTACGTTTAGGTTATATCGCGGGTGAACGTGAAATTATTAAGCAACTACACAAAATTCGTTTGCCTTATAACATCAACGTATTAACGCAAACGACAGTGCAATTTGCACTTGAGCATAAAGAAGTTTTCGATGAACAAACGGCGGCAATTTGTACAGAGCGAACATTGATGTTGAGTGAATTAAATTCGTTGAATGGCATTATCGCTTTTGAAAGTGCTGCGAATTTTATTTTATTCAAAACACCTGAAAATCAAGCCACACAAATTTTTGAAACAATTAAATCGAAAGGCGTATTGATTAAAAATGTGCATCCGCAAGGTGGCTTATTAACGGATTGTTTGCGCGTAACGGTTGGAACGCCCGATGAAAATAAGGCATTTTTACAGGCGTTAAAATCAGCGTTGTAGCATTTCTAAAACCAACATTGCCATATTTTGAATGCCGCCACCCTGCCCTAATTTTTCGCACACGATTTCTAAATCAGCGCGACAATTTTGGGCAGCTTCCGAATCCGTTAATAAACGTTTAATTTCAGTTGCTAAATTTTCTGCAGTCGCATCATTTTGAATCAACTCGCGTACAATTTGTTCACCAAAAATGATATTCGGTAAGCCAATAAAGCGCGTTTTTACCAACTGTTTTCCAAGCCAATACGTCAATGAATTTAAACGATAACAAATCACCATCGGAATGCCGAGCAACGCAATTTCCAACGTCGCAGTTCCCGAACACGACATAATCGCATCACAACATTGCATCACATCGTAAGGCTGATTTTTAACTACGGTCACACCGACATTGGTTCGATTTAAATAACGTTGAATTAAATCGTCAGGCAGTGAATCGGCTTGAGGGAAAATAAATTGGGCATTTGGAAAATCAATTTTCAACTGTTCTGCCGCTTCTAACATCACAGGAAATAAGCGTTTAATTTCATTAGTGCGACTACCTGCAACCAAACCAATAATCGGTGCATCAGAATTTAAAGAAAAGCTTTTTAAGGCTTCGACTTTGGTAGAACACGGAATTACTTTATCGACTGACGGATGACCGACATAGCGGACTGGCACATTTTCGGCTTCGTAATAAGCAGTTTCAAAGGGAAAAATCACCGCCATCATATCAATCACCGCGCCATATTTTTTTACGCGATCCTTACGCCACGCCCAAACCTGAGGACTCACATAAAACAAAACTTTGATGCCGTGCTGTTTAGCAAATTTAGCGAGTTGATAATTGAATTCTTTGTAATCAACGCAAATCAACAAATCAGGACGTTCATTAAGCAACAATTCCTGCATGATTTTGAGTGCGCGACGAATTTCAAAATAATGTTTAGCAACTTCAACAACGCCAATAACTGCAATTTGACTTGAATCATAACAAAGTGAAATACCCGCTTGCGCCATTTTCGCGCCACCCATTCCACTTGCATGCAATTTTTGACATTTTTTTTTGAGTTCTAAATAAAGATTTGCTGCGTGAGCATCGCCAGAACTTTCTCCCGCACTAATGCAAATTTTCAAAGGTTCGTTTATCACTGTAATTGTTCAATGTTTATTGAATCTTCTTTATCTTGATAGCGGGCATGAATGACTAATACGTCATCCCAAGCACGAATAAACGCTTGAACACATTGTGGATCAAAATGCGTACCCGATTGATTGATTAAAAATTGTTTTGCATCTTCTAATGCCCATGCTTTTTTATAAGGACGTGCTGACGTAAGTGCATCGAATACATCACCGACTGCAATAATTCGCCCAAATAATGGAATTTCTTCACCTTTCAAATTATTTGGATAACCACTGCCATCAAATTTCTCATGGTGACTAAGTGCCATAGAAGCTGCCATGCGAATTAACAACGAATCACTGTCGCATAAGATGCTGTAACCAACACTCGCATGTTGTTTCATAATGGCAAATTCAGCGTCGGTTAATTTGCCTTGTTTTAATAAAATTACATCAGGTGTAGCCACTTTTCCAATGTCGTGCATCGGAGCCGCATCTAAAATTAATTCCTGCTCTGCTTCACATAAATTCAACTCACGCGCAATCAACCTCGAATAATTTGCCATCCGTGACAAATGATAACCTGTTTCTGGATCACGATGTTCTGCGGCTTTTGAAAGGCGCAACACCATTTCTTTTTCGCTTGCTAATAATTCTTTGGTTGCTGATTTAATTTCAATTGCCAACCATGCTGCTCTATCAACTAGCTCAATTTGACTTTTACGCAACGAAAGCAAATTGCGCGTGCGAGCTAAAAACTCTGTTTTATCAACAGGTTTTGTTAGAAAATCATGTGCGCCCAATTCCAACGCTTGATGTCGCACCTGACTTTCAATATCCGCCGTTACCATAATTAACGGAATATCTTTATAGCCTTCAATGGCGCGAAATAGCTTGATAAATTCTAAGCCGTCCATTTCTGGCATCATATAATCAAGCAATACCAAATCAGGTTCATTTGTTTGACACCATTCCATCGCTTTTTTAGCATCAGCAAAGCACTCACTTGACGTGCCATTTATATTTTTCAACAAATGACGAAAAAGCGTTAAGTTCGTTGCGTTGTCATCAACAATAAGTACTCGATATTGCATATTCTTATTCTCTATTTTCAATAAACAGTTTGATACGATCTAACTCTGTTTGAATTTGCGCCGATAAATTGTCAATTTCAGTCCAATTTTGCTGAGAAACAGAACCTTCAAGTTTTTCAGCCAAAGTCGCCAAAATAATCGCACCGATATTATAAGCGGAACCTTTAATGTTATGAGCAACAGATTTAATATCCATCGTGCGATTAGTTACCGCTGAGATTAAATTAGCCGTTAAATCTGGAAGTGAATGACAAAATACTTCTAACAATTCTTTTATAATTTCTTCGTCGCCGTCAAACAAATCCATCACGCGACTCATATCAATTGGACTCGATAAATTATGTTCAGTGTGTTGATTTGATGGTGCTTCAATGGAAGCATCTGTGTTATGTAACCATTTTTGTAAAACAGAAAAAAGTATTTCTACGTCAATAGGCTTGGTTACATAATCGTCCATTCCAGCACCCAAACAAAGTTCTCTGTCGCCTTGTATCGCGTTAGCTGTCATTGCAATAATTGGAACACGTTTTTGATTCGCGGCTATTTCGTTGCTACGAATCAGACGGGTAGCTTCAAAACCATCCATAATTGGCATCTGACAATCCATCAGCACTAACGCATAAGATTGTGTTTGCAATATGTTAATCGCTTCTTGCCCATTATTCGCAATGTGAATGCTGTAACCTAATTTACTTAAAATATGTTTAGCGACTTGCTGATTTACTAAGTTATCTTCGACAAGCAAAATCAATTGTTCACGTTGTAATTCAGACTGCTTTTTCTTTACAACGCCAAGTGGATTCAGCGGTTCTAATTCAACCACCTGTATAGATTCTTTTGGATGAAAAATGTTGGCAATCGTATCAAATAAAGTCGATTGTTTGACTGGCTTAACCAAAACACTTGCCACGCCAACTTCAAGTAATTCTTGTTTGACATTCAACGCATTCGATTCTTGACAGGCAATAATCGGAACATTTTTAAAATAATCTTTCGATTTCACAACATCAACAACGGTTAAAAGTTCATCGTCTGGCATTTCAACTAACAAAATCGCGTCGTAATTCTTTCCTTCCGATTCTGCATCTTTAAGAAGTTCAAGCAACTCATCATTGCCGTTTGCGGTACCGACCAAAATTCCCCATGCTCCCAAATACGCTAAATATATTTCACGGCATTCCGTATTTTTACCACTGACGATTATTTGTTTTCCGCGTGAACGATCAATAGCTACAAGCGGTTGTTGTGATGCTATTTTTAATGGAATCTCAACCCAAAAAGTTGAACCTTTACCTGCCGTACTTTCCACGCCGATATTTCCGCCCATCAATTCAATAAGACGTTTTGAAATAGATAATCCCAATCCTGTTCCACCATATTTTCGGGTAGTAGAACTATCGGCTTGTGAAAATGGTTGAAACAAACTCAGCTGTTGTTCAGGTGAAATACCAATTCCATGATCACTCACTTCAAGACGAATCAAGGCGATTTCATCTGTTTTACTCAGTAAATTAGCACGCGCAATAACAGCCCCGTGCGAGGTGAATTTCACAGCATTACTTAAAAAATTAAGCAAAATTTGACGCAAACGAAGTGGATCGCCAATCAAGCGTTCTGGAATCAACGGCTCAACGAATGTCATTAATGACAACGATTTTTCTTGCACGTTCATCGCGACAATATCAGCACATCCTTCAAAAACTTGCTGTAATGAAAACTCAATCCATTCGACGTTTAATTGCCCCGCTTCAATCTTAGAAAAATCCAAAATATCATTGATGATACTCAGCAACGCTTGTGACGAAGTATTGATAACATCCGTGAATTCTAATTGATCCCTATCAAGTGACGTATCAAATAACAAACCCGTCATACCAATAATGCCATTCATTGGTGTCCGAATTTCGTGACTCATTGTCGAAAGAAAATCAGATTTTAATCGCGAGGCTTTTTCAGCCGCGTCTTTTGCTTGCATGAGTTGATCTTGAATAATTTTTTGTGAACTCACATCACGAAAACACGCGACCGAGCCAATCACCTTATTACAATCAATAATCGGCATACCGACCATGCTCACAGGAACAGGACGACCATCTTTATGGAAAAAAACTTCATCATCTGAGCGATACGTTTGCTTATTTTTCATGCTCAAAAAAATCGGACAATCTGAAAATGGCATCGCCGATCCATCGGGACGAGAATGATGAATAATCGGGTGAATGGGTTTACCTTCCAATTCAGAAAGCGTCCAACCTAAGATATGTTCAGCACCTGAATTTAAATAAGTGACATTACCATCAGCATCTAACGTGTAAACGCCATCGCCTAAATTATTTAAAATAGTTCTTTGCCATTCTTCGGATTTAATTGCCGCCGTTTCCATTGCTTTTTGCGCGGTAATATCCGTTCGCATCGAAATGTAATGATGAACGTCACCATCGGCATCCATAAATGGAACAATAGTTGATTGCACCCAATATAAATCACCTGATTTAGATTGATTACAAACACTGCCTTGCCACACATTGCCACTGCTAATGGTTTGCCACATATCAATAAAATAGGTTTTAGAATGATAGCCAGAATTCAGCAATCGATGATTTTGACCTAATAATTCTTCAGAACTGTAGCCACTAATGTCACAAAATTTCTGATTAACATAAGTAATGTTACCTAATTTGTCAGCCATACTGACAATGGCGTGTTGATCAAGGGCAAATTGATTCAATTCAAGTTCATGTAATGAATCATTAAGTAATTGTGATGATTTATCATAACGTCGTGCCGTATGAATAATCGCTATAAGTAAAAGAAACAAAATAACCGCTAACAAAGCCTTATAAAAATCAGCAACATGAGTGTCGTGATCTAACATTGCCTTATTTGCTTGCTCAATTTCTTTTAACGCTTTGAATAAATTTAATCGCTCTAATTCATCTGTAGAATTATTTAACAATTCCGTATTTTCTAAAACGATATTCGCGTGTCTTAAAATTTTTTCAAAAAATAAAATTTTATCTATTTGAGTTTCCGTTTCTTTTTTTTCATTAAAATAATCTACAGACCGCAACAAATCATTTTTCAGTACCTTATTACTTGGATTTAAGCTGTATAAAATCAAATTACTAATCGTTCGATTGATTATATACATACTATTTTGACCAAAATTAATTTGGTTATTTATTCCTCGTAAATAAAGCAAAGAATTCGTTAAAACTGCCGTTTCAGATTTGAATACTTCAAAATTCTCTGTCTTCTTTTTAGCGAGTTCAAGGTAATGATTAACGGCGGTTTCAATTTCACCATGCGTTCCAGATTTATTTAAGTTTAAAGTAGTTTCTAATAATTTTTCCTGATAAACCTGCTGCTCTCGTAAATGGAAATTTAGCTCGTCATAATTAAGATTGGCAAAGTGCAGCTGTGTTTTCAAAAAATCGTAATCTAATTGGAATTCTATAATTTTTAAAGACGATATATTTGAGTCAATAGATTCATAAGCAACACGGTGTTCAGGTTCTATATGCAATCCTACCCACGAAGTTAGTCCAATGGTTGCGGCAACTGAAAGATTTTTAACTAATTTCATTTCAACGCCTCTGGCACTTCACCTACCAATGAATTTAAAAAATCTTCAATAGTTTCAATTTCCGAATTCGACAATTTCACACCCAACTGATGAATCGCCATTATATTAATGGCATCATGTAATGTTTCTACTGACCCATCATGAAAATAAGGTTTCGTTAGTGTGACATTTCGTAACGATGGTACTTTAAATTCATGACGTGAATCTTCTAATCCCGTTATTTCAAATCGTCCCATATCACTCACATTTTCGGACTTTTCTTCATAATAATCACGAAAAACACCAATACGTTCAAACATATTTCCACCGATATTTACGCCTTGATGGCAACTTGAACAACCGTAGGATTTGAATAATCTGTAACCTTCTTTTTCGCGAGTGCTTAACGCATTGCTATCGCCTTTTAACCACTTATCAAATCTTGAATTTGTCATTACTAACGATCTTTCAAACGTAGCAATGGCATCGCGTACATTGTCAGCAGTCACTTTTTTTGAACCATAAATACGTTGAAACTGTTCAGCATAGTATTTTGAAGCATTGAGTTTAATTAACATTTCTTCCCAAGAACTGCCCATTTCTAATGGATTTAAAACAGGACCATCAATTTGTTGTTCTAATGTGGATGCGCGTCCGTCCCAAAATTGACGATAATTAAAACCGCTATTGAAAACAGTGGGCGTATTTCTGCGACCAACGGCATGATTGATGCCGAAAGAAAATTTCACATGATCTGCGCCACCGTGTTGTAAATCGTGGCAATCAGTACACGCGATACTGTTATCGTGCGACAAAATGGGATCCTTAAATAACTTGAAACCGAGTGCAATTTTGTCAGAATCCAAACCACTTGGATTAGGTAATGGCGTAATCGGTTCTTGATTGTTTATGTCACGCTGAATCCATGCAAGCGTTTTAAGCGTTGGATCATCTTTGATTTCAGGCGGGATATTTTGCAACACCATTAATCCAGCCAAAATACAAATCCACACAATGCCCAATACGATGAACAAATAAAACTTTGTACCCTGTTTAAATTGTTTTTTTTGCATAAGACGAATAATCCAAATTTTAAAACGATTATTGGAGATTATTTTTTCGCAATTGAATTCCAAGCAACAAGCCAAACTTGCGATTGATAAGACTCGGTTTTTTTATCTAACGTGCCATTCAACATCAATTTCAAAGTGGTGTTAATAATGCCAAAAAAGTAGCTATAAATCAGCATGGGCGCAAGGCTACGAATTTCACCGTTATTGATACCGAGTTGAATCATTTTCAACATTTTATTCACGACTGGCGTTTGCAAATACGGCTTAGTGTCAGCAGGTAAAAATTCGTGAACATTGATTTCAAATAAGAACCGCAAGGCTTCTGGGGCTTCATCTGTTAATTTGAAAAGCAAATCCACCAAACTGTGTAATTGCTCAGACGCTTTTTTATTTCGACGACGAATTTCGTCAATTGAAATACTTAAACTGTCCATAATGGTGGCGTACAACTCAGCGGCAAGCTGTTGTTTGCTTTCAAAATAAAGAAAAATTTCTTGAGTTTGTGACACCTGCGCGGCTAAAGCGATTTCTGTTAGCGAGGTATTGAAATAACCTTTACGCACAAACAAACTCAACGCAGCTAGAAGAATTTCATTTTGTGTTTCATTATTTTTTTGATTCAACATATTGTCCTGTTTTATATTTTGTGTGTCCGTTTATTCGGGACTTTCGTGAGTGTTAATAGCGGTAAAAGCCGCGTGTAGATACTGAATCATCGACCATAACGTTAAAATAGCGGCGATATAAAGCAAGCCATAGCCAAGTTTTAAAATAGGCAAACCTAGCAAATCATCGTGATAAAGCAAAAAACCAATGGAGAGCATTTGTGCGCTGGTTTTCCATTTGCCGAGTGAAGACACTTTGACGTGTGCGCGTTGTCCGATTTCCGCCATCCATTCGCGTAATGAAGCAATGGTTATTTCACGCCCGATAATAATTGCTGCGGGAATCGCCAAATAAACATCTGGGATTTTTTGCACTAATAAAATCAAAACGACGGCAACCATCAATTTGTCTGCGACGGGATCTAAAAATGCCCCAAATTGCGTTTCAAGTTTCATTTTTCGCGCTAAATAACCGTCGAGCCAATCGGTAAAACCTGCAAGTAAGAAAATAAACATACAGGCGACGTTTGCATTTGCCCAAGGTAAATAGAACACAATCGTCAACAAAGGAATTAACGCAATGCGTAACAGAGTTAAATAAATTGGGATATTTAATGCTAGTGCCATGGTGAATTACGCGGGTTTCGAGTTAAGAAATTAGCGTTATCATAACATTGTTTGCGGGCAAACTTTAGGCGGAATTATTATGGATTTAACAGTGGCATAATCGTTTCAAAAACTGCGTTAAAACTTTCTTTTGTGAGGCGTTTGGTATTCACGTTATAACGGCTGGTGTGGTACGAATCGATTAAAAAATGTCCGTTTGGTAATTCATGTTTTGCGTTGTGAGCGAATTTCGCGCTACTAACTTTCAAAGCGTAGGCTTTCAAAACCGCTTGATGCGCGATTAGCCCTAACGCCAAAATCACCGAATTTTTGGGCAAGGTTTTTAATTCTTTAGCTAAAAACGCATTACAAACGTTAATTTCTTCGCCCGTCGGTTTATTTTGCGGTGGCAAACATTTTACGGCGTTGGTAATTCGTGCATTCTGCAAAATTAAACCGTCGGTTGCTGATTCAGAAATCGGCGCGTTACTAAAACCAAATTCGTGTAACGCTTCATATAAAAAAATACCCGCATAATCGCCTGTAAAAGGTCGCCCCGAAGCGTTTGCACCGTGCATTCCTGGTGCTAATCCGACAATCAATACTTTCGCATTTTCATCGCCAAAAGGCGCGACGGGGTTGCAGTGATACGTCGGATTTTTTTCTTTTACTTCACACAAAAATGCCGCAAGACGCGGACATTTTTGGCA
>JBAXMT010000067.1:0-11224 GCA_037134135.1 Methylococcaceae bacterium
ATTGCCGTTGTGACAGGTGTTTGTACTTGTTCAGGCATTGCCGTTGTCACAGGTGCTTGAGCTAATTGCACAGGCGCAATTTGTTGGGCCACAATGCTTGCCGCTGTGTTTACTTGCGTATTAGTTACCGCTTGTTTCACAGCTAATTGCATACTTTCTTGCGTTAACGAGGTTGCTGAATTCGCTGTAGGCAGTTGGACAGATTGTCCAGCAGGTAAAGTGTCACCTAGTTTTGCACCTGACGTAATAAATTTCAGTGTATCCGTTACCGTAGATAAAATTGCCGAATCTTCAGCACTCATCATTGCTGTCGCTGTACTGTCTATCGTAGTAGGATTTGCCGAAGACGCATTAGTTGTCAAAGAAGTTTGTAACAACGTTGGCGTGTTTGCCATCTGAGTTGAATCAGTAGCAAGAGCCGTTGCCGTTGTTGCAGCAGCAAGCATTTCCGTTGTGGTTGGTGTAGTTGTTATGGCGGTAAGCAACGCAGAAGTTTGTGTTGTCAATGTGGCAGTGACATCAGTTGCTGGAGGGGCTAATAAATCAATTTGCGTATTCAACGCGGTTGAAAAACCTTCAGAAACAATTGCACCCGCCACTGTTGGTGACGTAGTCGCAGCAGCCCCATCAACAACAGGGGCGAATGTATTTATCGGTGAGGCTGTTACGGTAATCATCTTGTGACCTTTTAAATTTATTTATCGTAATGTTTAGGCTGCGTAGCCTGTCAATTTTTTACGTCCCAAACGTGAAGCGTGTTCATCCATTTCTGATTGTTCACGTTTGTCTTCGTGTTTCTGTTCGACTTTTAAAGCGGATTGCCTGACTTTTTGAATCGCTTGCGTGCTTTGGTGCATGGTTTCCCAATGCCTACGTTTTGCCTGTACATCTTGTTCGATACTTTTCAATATCCGTTCCTGACCTACAATCGCCACGTCGAGTTTGTCGATAAACGAGCGAAATTCAATCAATCGCGCTACTTTTACCCCGTCTCGAGCAAAAGCATTACATTTATCCACATAATCACTACGATAAACCGTCAAACCATCAACCTGACCTTGCATTTGGGTATGTTGTCGTTGTGTTAACCCCAAATTTTCCAACGCTTTTTGCTCTTGATTGGCTTTAATATCAACAATCACCTGTAATCGCTTTGATCTTTTCATAAGAATCTCGCTTTAACGTAAATTCAATAACAATTCTAGTTCGTGCAAACTTTGTGCAATACCAACAGATTCTTCCATATCCTGCTGCAGAAATTCCAAAATAGCGGGATATTTTTCAATCGCTTTATCAATGCGCGGATCAGAACCAGGTTGATAGGCACCTACACTAATCAAATCTTTATTTTGTTGATAAAGTGAATATAAGCGTCGTAAATCTCGCGACAATTTCAAATGGTTAGCATCAGCAATATCAGGCATTACACGACTTACCGAGGCTTCAATATCAATCGCGGGGAAATGCCCCGATTCCGCTAAACTACGCGACAAAACAATATGACCATCTAAAACGCCACGCGCTGCATCAGCGATTGGATCATTGTTATCGTCACCTTCCGCCAAAACTGTATAAAAAGCGGTAATTGAACCACCACCTTCATCGGCATTTCCAGCGCGTTCAACCAAATGCGGCAGTTTCGCAAACACCGAAGGTGGATAACCTTTCGTTGCTGGCGGTTCATCAATCGCTAAAGCAATTTCACGATGCGCTTGTGCAAATCGCGTCAACGAATCCATTAACAATAAAACATCTTTGCCTTGATCACGAAAATACTCAGCAATACTCGTCGCTAACAATGCGCCGTGAACCCGCATTAAAGGTGGGCAATCCGCAGGACTGGCAACAATTACGGCACGTTTTAAGCCTTCTTCGCCGAGAATTTTCAAAACAAATTCGTTCACCTCTCGACCACGTTCCCCCACTAACGCAACAACAACAATATCGGCGTTAGTGAATTTAGTCATCATGCCAAGCAAAATACTTTTACCTACGCCAGTTCCAGCAAATAAACCCATTCGTTGACCACGTCCAACCGCCAAAACCGAATTGATTGCCCGAACGCCGACATCTAATGGTTCACGAATTGGTTTGCGTGACAACGGATTGATTGGTGTACCCGTTAGCGATACTTGAGCTGTCGTTCTTAAAGGACCTTTGTCGTCTAAGGCGTTACCAGCACCATCTATCACGCGCCCTAATAAACCAAAACCAACTTTTGCTAAACTATTTTTTCCCATTGGAATAACGCGGCAATCGGGTTCTAGTCCATGAACTTCGGATGTTGGCATTAAAAAAACTTTTGATCCCGAAAAACCAACCACTTCCGCTTCAATCATCCGTCCATTTTTGGTTTCAATTTCACAGCGCGAACCAATTGCAGCACGGCATCCAATCGCTTCTAATGTCAAACCTACCATGCGTGATAATTTGCCTTCAACAGTCAATTCGTGTGGCACATCAACACGTTCGGTGTACGGTTTTAAACGCTCTAGCCAAACATCAGAACGGTTCGCTTTTGGAATCATTTGTCATCCTCTGGTACAAAATCTTCTCCAAACATCGTTTCTAATACCGCATTCAAACGATTTTCAACCGTGGCATCGACGTAAGAAATTTCAGTTTCGACTTTACAACCACCGCGTGTAATTGACGCATCTTCAATAATTGTCCACGCTGACGGTGATTCGCCTAAACCTAAATTGAAACTCACCAAATCTGCATCTTCGGGATTTAAATATAATTTCACGTTTTGAGATGCAATCGGCAATGCCGCTACCGCTGCTTTCACGGCAGCAGTTACTTGCCCAGAATCCAATTCAATTTCGCGATGTAAAATTTGTTTCGCAATTTTGACCGATAAATCAGCTAATGCGTGTTCAACGCTTTGATCTAAATGCTTAAATGGTGTCGCAAACGCCTCTAGCAAACTTACTAATTGCGTTGTACGCACTTCGATAAGATGCACATTTTCGTCATAACCTTTTTTAGAGCCTTCTACAAAACCTGCTTGGTAGCCTTCTTGTTTGCCTAACGCGAATCCTTCTGCTTGTGCTTGTTTTTGAATGGCTTCAATTTCTTCAACCGTCAATGTTGGTGCTGGCGGTTCTGGCTCAACAAGAATTTCTGGTTCAATAATTTCTTGTGGGCGATCGTCCTCATCAAAGTACGGTGTCGCCCACAAACGTAACGACTCTAATTCAGTTGCCGAAAAACGAGGGCGATTAGACGAGTTCATCACCACCACCACCTAAGCTAATTTCGCCTGATTCACCTAAACGTTTCGCAATAGATAAAATATCTTTTTGCGATTGTTCTACGTCGCTTAATTTCGCAGGTGGTGATGCTTCCAAATCGTCACGCAACATTTCAGCGGCACGTTTCGACATATTCGCGAAGATTTTTTCTTTAAGCGCAGGATCTACACCGCGTAATGCTAAGAGTAAGTTACCTGTTGCCACTTCGCGTAAGAGTGTTTGCATACCACGATCATCAATGTTGATAAGATCTTCAAAGGTGAACATTTTTTCTTGAATTTCTTGCGCCAATTCAGCACGTTGCTCGGTAATTTCATTCATTACCAATTCAGTCGCGCCTGTATCCATGAAGTTTAAGATACTCGCTACTGTATCAACGCCCCCTAAATTGGTAGATTTGGCATTGTCTGAACCTGTCAATTGTTTCTCCATAATTTGATCCAATTCGCGTAAGGCTTGCGGTTGAATCCCTTGCATCGTTGCAATACGCATCATCAAATCGGCTCGCATCGCTTCGCCAAAGAACATCACGACTTCCGCCGCTTGTTCAGGATCCATCAACGACAATAAAGTGGAAATAATTTGCGGATGCTCTGCGCGAATCATATCGGCAATCGAACGAGAATCCAGCCATTTAAGCTGCTCAATCCCTTTCGAGCTTCCGCCTTGAAAGATTCGATCCAAAATGCTGTTCGCTTTTTCAGAACCCAAGGCATTGACCAATACTGTGCGAATATAATCATCAGAATTCATACCCAAAGCCGTTTGTGATTTCACGTCTTTAATAAATTCTTCCAATATCTCTTCAATCAAAGCTACGTTTATGTCTCCCACATTTGCCATCGAAGCGCAGACTGACTGCACTTCGCGAGGGTTCATTTGCTTCAAAACAAAAGCAGCTTTGTCCATTCCGACCGAAAGCAATAGCACTGCTGCTTTATCGGCATACTTAATTAAAATTTTATCCGCTGATGACATCTCTTTTCACCCATGTTTTCAATACTTGAGCCACGACTTTCGGATCATCATCAACTAAACGCTTCACATAATCCAAACGATTTTGATACGATTTCGGCATTTCCAATGATTCCAATAAATCATCGATTTTGTGTTGTTCATCTTCAGTAAGTGACAACGGTGTGCCGTCATTATCAAGAATAAATCCAGCAGCCAATAATGCCGCAGCACGCGCTTTTTCTTCAGCTTCAGCAATGGCGCGTTTTTCATCTTCATCTTTCGCAATCAACGCACGAATGGTCGGACGTAACACACCAAAGATGATGAACAATATAGCCAATACAGCAGCTGCTTGTTTCACTAACTCAATGAACCAAACTTCTTTCCACAATGGTAATTCAGGCGGCAAATCTAAATCTGCACCTCTGAAACTAACATTCGTCACAGTCACCGCATCACCGCGTCCACTATCAAAACCAACCGCTTGTTTGACTAAATCATTAAAACGATTCAAATCTTCTTGTGCATAAGGTTGTAATTTTGACGAACCATCGGTTTGTGCGATATGTCTGTCATCAACCACTACTGCAACGGATAAACGACGTAGTAAACCTGATGCTAATCGTGTATGCGTAATAGTTTTATCTAGCTCATAATTTCGGGTTGCTGTTTTTGACGCATAACCCTGTTTACCAGTAGCATCAGCGGCAATCGAATTAGGTTGAGCAGGTGGAATCGCTTCAATCGCTGTTCCCGCTGGTGTTGGTTGATTTGTTAATGCACCAGGAACGCCTTGAGGATTTTCTTTATTTTGCTCATCAGTCGTTTGCTCACTGCGTAAAGCAGGCAAATCAGGATTAAACATTTCCTGTGTTTTATCGGTTTCGGTGAAATCTACATCTGCCGATATTTGCACACGCATTGATTCTGCGCCAACTAATGGCGACATGATATTTTCAATCCGTCGCATCAAATGTTCTTCGATGCCTGTTTTAAATTCAAACTGACTCGCTGTCAAATTTTCGGCAGCACTTGCACGCGAATTTAACATTTGCCCTTTATAATCAACAACCGTAACGTGATCAGCATCAAGTTGTGGCACACTGGACGACACTAAATGAACAATCGCTTCGACTTGTCCTTTGTCCAACGTCCGACCTTGATATAAATGAACAATAACAGATGCACTTGGTTTTTTACGTTCACGCACAAACACTGATTGCACTGGCAATGCCAATAAAACCCGCGCATTTTTCACGCTTTGAATTGACATAATCGTGCGAGAAATCTCGCCTTCCAATGCGCGTTGGTGCCGTGATAATTCGGCTGTTTTACTCGTGCCAAAACTTTGTTCTTTGTCGAGTAATTCATAACCAAGACTGTTACTTTTTGGTAAGCCTTGAGCAGCGAGTTTGATTTTTAAATCATTCACTTTATCGGCTAACACCATAATACTGCCACCTTCTTCGATTTTGTATTTCACGCCTTGAGCGTTCAATGAATCGAGAATTTCAGCCGTATCTTTGTCATTTAATTCGGTATAAAGCCGAGCATAATTGGCATCTTGCGACCATAAAACAACCGCAATACCAATGGCTACACTTAGGGCTAAACCCAACATTATAGCTACTTGTCGCGCCATAGTTAGCTTGGCAAGTCCGCGAATTGCAGGATGACCTTCGATATTCAAACCAGATATAAATCCTTCTGAACCTGTGCCACCTGCTGTTATGTCCGCGCCACCCGTAGCTGAGAGCGGATTTGTACTATTTTGATCACTCATTGTCTAATCACAGTGGGTTGGAATTACATGGGCATGTTCATAACATCTTTATAGGCTTCAACTAATTTGTTTCTGACCTGTAACATGGCTTTAAATGAAACGTCGGCTTTTTGTGATGCCACCATCGCTTCGGCAAGATTTACATTTTTATCGCCAGCTTGGAAAGCTGCTTTCATTTGTCCCGATATTTGCTGTTTTTCATTAACATTATCGATGGCTTGCTTTAACAACGAACCAAAATCAATGCCTTCATTAGGTACTTCTGGAACTTTACTGCCAGCAGCAACTGATAAATTACGAATTTGCTCTAAGGCGGGAGCGATGCGGATGTCATTCATTTCATTCTCTCTAAATCAAGGGCGTATTAGTATTGATGTTATCAAAGCACAATTGATGCCAAGGAATAATGATTTAATCGTCAAAAATTCGGCATAAAAATCAATTTATCGTTGCAAATCAAATTTACGCAATTTTTCAACTAAAGTCGTGCGACGCATATTTAACCGTTTCGCCGCGTGCGCTACGACACCGTTGCACTCGTCTAAGGCTTGTCGAATCAAATCTAATTCCATTGTGTTTAGATATTCTTTTAAATCTATGCCTTCCTCAGGCAATTGTGTAAGTATTTCAGGGACGTATTCGTGATGACGCATTAAATCGTGCATTTCAGATGTTGTTGTTCCCGATAGGTTTTCGACAATCAGCGGACGAACTTTAATTTCATCGTCAGAAATTTCATCTTCTAAAAATAAATCGTCGATATTTATATTATCAACGCGATGTTGTTTAAATTTTTCTGGTAAATCATCCACATCGACTTGCGATTTTGGATAAATAAT
Source organism: Methylococcaceae bacterium (assembly GCA_037134135.1). Lineage (GTDB taxonomy): Bacteria > Pseudomonadota > Gammaproteobacteria > Methylococcales > Methylomonadaceae > UBA10906. Next base: position 6,837 of record JBAXMT010000067.1, read on the forward strand.
TGCCAATCGTTCAATCAAGTTCGCCAATTCACGCACATTGCCAGGCCATTCATAGTGCATTAACGTCGCTAACGCATTCGGAGTTAATTTTACAAAACCACGATTTCCTTGCGCCATTCGCGTAATTAAATCCTCAATTAACACAGGAATATCGTCAGTGCGGTGTTTTAACGGTGGCATTTCAATCGGGAAAACATTTAATCGATAAAATAAATCTTCTCGAAATCGATTATTCCGAATTTCTTCTTCTAAATGTCGATGTGTCGCAGCAATGACGCGCACGTCACAATGCAAGGTTTTATTACCGCCAACACGTTCAAATGTCCGCTCTTGCAACACGCGCAATAATTTAACCTGCATCGATAATGGCATATCACCAATTTCATCTAAAAATAACGTGCCACCTTCTGCCATTTCAAAGCGACCTTGGCGAGCGTTTAATGCACCTGTGAACGCACCTTTTTCATGTCCGAATAATTCACTTTCCAATAATTCAGCGGGAATTGCACCACAATTAATTGGCACAAACGGTTTTCCACTGCGTAACGACGCATCATGAAGCGCGTTAGCAACCACTTCTTTTCCCGTACCAGATTCGCCGAGAATCAAAACTGTTGCATCTGATTCAGCCACTTGAGCAATCATTTTGCGAATATGTACCATTGACGCGCTATTTCCTTTAAGACGCGCGGCAACTAAAGATAATGTTTCAGTATTTTCAGGCGATTCTAAAATCAATTTTTGAGGTTCTGTTACGGAATTAGTTGATGTAACGGGGGTACGATTGATGGCAATTTTGGCAAGTAACGGACTTAACTTTGCGTGCTGTAATGGACTAGATAAAACGTGAAAAAGTTTTTCGTGGACTTGCTCTACCGCAATATCTTCATTACTTTCAGCAAGAAAAATAACGGGAATTCGAGCCATTCCCACAATTTCATTGATAACTATAAATTGCCTACGAATACCTTCACCGATAAAAATACTACTGACGCGATTAATTTCGTGCAAATAATCGGCATAATTTTCCGATCCAATCGTTTTTACTTCATAACCCATAAATTGAAAAATAATTTCAAACTGTTGGATGCGTGACTGATTATCATCAATTAACAAAATAGGAGGTAACGCCATACTTTTCACTCGTTTCAATTTAAAGGATTTATGGATTTTTTTAAGGTACCAGCAGCAACGAAAAAGAGAACTATTCGCCAAACAATCATTTTAGAAAAGCTGATTCTACAAAAAGTAAAAATCAAAATATGTTTCATTTCATGTCATTATTGCATTTTGCTAATGTAATTTGAACCCTAAAAAATAAAATTGCGTCAATTTTTAGGCTTGACAAAAATTTGCCACGGTAGAAACTAGACAGGTTATTAACAACCCAAGAGAGAGTTTTCATTGAACGATATGCCTTTAAGTGTGCTATTTGGCATACTTGCATTGATGTTAGTTTTATCCGCTTTTTTTTCTGGTTCTGAAACATCTTTAATGACACTAAATCGTTACCGATTACGGCATTTGGTCAAATTAAAGCATTCTGGCGCAATCAAAGCGCAACGATTATTACAACGTCCTGATCGTGTGTTGGGGCTGATTTTGTTATGCAATAATTTCGTCAATAATTTCGCTTCGTCCATTGCAACCGTGATTGCAATAAAACTTTACGCTGACGAAGAATCAAGCGTAGCAATCGCCGCCGCGTTACTCACATTAGTAATGCTAATTTTTTCAGAAGTAACACCCAAAACTCTCGCCACAATCAAACCCGAATTACTCGCTTTTCCTGCTGCGTGGATTTATACGGGGCTATTAAAAATACTTTATCCACTGGTTTGGTTGGTTAATTCACTCGCACATCATTTGTTGCATTTACTAGGCGTGGATACGACGAAAACGAACGATAACGCACTCAATAAAGATGAACTTAAAAGCATTATTTCTGAAGCCGAAAGTGTCATGCCTATTCGTTATCAAAAAATGTTGTTAGGTATTCTTGATTTAGAATCCGCGACGGTTGAAGACATTATGACCCCGCGCAATGAAATCGTCGGAATCGACTTAGAATTACCCATCGAAACCATCATCAATCAAATCAAACACAGTTCACACACACGTTTGCCTGTTTATAAAAAAAATATTGATCGTGTGATTGGTTTTTTACATTTACGAAAAGTATTGATTGAAATTCATCATGAAGATTTTGATAAGCAAACCATTATTAGTTTATTGAGCAAGCCAACATTTATTCCTGAAAGTACGCCTGTCCACACACAAATGGGACGCTTCAAAAGTGAACGTATTCGGATCGGTTTAGTGGTTGATGAATATGGTGACGTACAAGGATTGGTGACATTTGATGATTTATTACAAGAGATTGTGGGTGAATTGATTTCCGACGAAGACGATGCCGTACACATACAAAGTGACGGCAGTTATTTAGTTGATGCTAGTGTTACTGTGCGCGAATTAAATCGCGTAACGCAATGGTCACTACCAACCGAAGGTCCTAAAACATTAAATGGTTTGATTTTAGAGTTTATGGAAACAATTCCTAACACTGGTACAAGTATTCGTTTGCATGGTTACGCGCTGGAGATTTTGGAACGCGATGAAAACTCTGTGAAATTAGTCCAATTTTTACCTCATAAACAATAAAAAATAGAGGTGCTAAATCCCTATTGATTCAAAATTAACGGTTTTTTATCATTTAATGACGTTTTTAGGTTAAAATGCCGCCCTTTCAAACCCCATTTTTCCACCATTTAGAGTAAGTAATCACATGACAGATTTATCGCTTTACAGAAATATCGGTATTTTCGCGCACGTTGACGCGGGCAAAACGACAACGACCGAACGTATTTTAAAATTAACAGGCAAAATCCACAAAATCGGCGAAGTACATGACGGTGCAGCAACCACTGATTTCATGGAACAAGAACAAGAACGCGGCATTACCATTCAATCTGCGGCAACAACGTGTTTTTGGAAAGATCACCGTTTCAACATTATCGACACACCAGGTCACGTTGATTTTACAATTGAAGTGTACCGTTCATTAAAAGTTTTAGACGGCGGTGTGGGCGTATTTTGTGGTTCAGGCGGTGTAGAACCGCAATCAGAAACCAACTGGCGTTATGCCAACGATTCAAAAGTTTCACGGGTGATTTATGTTAATAAATTAGACCGTATCGGCGCAGATTTTTATCGCGTTGTGAAACAAGTTGAAGATGTTTTAGCGGCAAAACCTGTTGTGATGACCTTGCCAATTGGCGAAGAAGACAAATTCTGTGGCGTTGTAGATTTGTTGACTATGAAAGCGTGGATTTGGGATGAGTCTGGTGATCCGTTGAAATACACGATTGAAGACGTACCTGCTGATATGCAAGCCAAGGCAGAAGAATACCGTGTTAAATTGATTGAAGATGTTATCGATCAAGATGACGCAATTTATGAAAAATACTTAGACGACGAAATTGCACCAAGCATTGAAGATTTGAAACGCTGCCTTCGTAAAGGCACCATCAAAATGGATTTCTTCCCGACTTTCTGCGGTTCATCTTTCAAAAACAAAGGTGTTCAATTAGTTTTAGACGGCGTTATCGATTATTTACCTTGCCCAACTGAAGTTAATCCACAACCTGAAGTCGATTTAGATGGCAACCCAACAGGTAAATTTGCAATCGTAACCGCTGATGCCCCTTTGCGTTCATTAGCGTTTAAAATTATGGATGACCGTTTTGGCGCGTTGACTTTCTTGCGTATTTACTCAGGTAAATTGGAAAAAGGCACAGCGGTTTTAAATACTTTCACGGGTAAAACTGAGCGTATTGGTCGTATCGTTGAAATGCACGCTGATAATCGTATCGAATTAGAATCAGCGCAAGCGGGTGACATCGTTGCGGTTTTGGGTATGAAAAACGTGCAAACAGGTCACACGTTGTGTGATCCAAAATTCCCTGCGACATTAGAACCAATGGTTTTCCCTGATCCCGTTATCTCGTTAGCAATTTCGCCAAAAGATAAAGCGGCTTCTGAAAAAATGGGCGTTGCGCTTGGCAAAATGATTCAAGAAGATCCTTCTTTCCACGTTGAAACCGACGAAGACAGCGGCGAAACAATTTTGAAAGGGATGGGCGAATTACACTTAGATATTAAAGTAGACATTTTGCGTCGTACACATGGCGTTGACGTAATCGTTGGTAAACCACAAGTGGCGTACCGTGAAACAATTACTCGCGAAGTGGAAGACGAATACACCCACAAAAAACAATCAGGTGGTTCTGGTCAATACGGCAAAATCAACTACATCATCACTCCAGGTGAACCTGGTTCAGGTTTCGTATTTGAATCAACAGTTACGGGTGGTAACGTACCGCGCGAAT
>JBAXMT010000068.1:0-11169 GCA_037134135.1 Methylococcaceae bacterium
TTTTTGCTGATGACCGACCCGATTCGTAAATTGATTATGGCGCATTCGTCGGCGGGCGCGATTGAAACCGTGGCGCGTGAAGAAGGCATGATGACGTTGTATGAAAATGGATTGCAGAAAGTGTTGCAAGGCGTGACGACGTTGGAAGAAGTGATGCGCGTCACCACGGAGAATTAAACGTGACTTTATTTTTTTATCAAGCCGTCAACACCACTGGCGAAACCGAAGAAGGCGAACGCGAAGCCCTTGACGAAGCCAGTTGCGTTCTGCAATTACAAACCGATGGTTACATTCCAATTCGTGTCAAACCGGCAAAAAGCCAAGGCTTTTTAGGTTTCAATTTACGCGGGGGAAGCAACAAATTATCCAATAAAAGCATCGTATTATTGACGGGCGAATTGGCGATGTTATTGGAATCGGGGTTGCCGTTAGATCGTTCGTTAGTCGTATTGATGGACTTGGCGAACGATAACGAAAACTTGAGCAAACTTATTGGGCGCGTATTGGAAAAAGTCAAAAGTGGCGTGTCACTCGCCGACGCATTCGAGCAACAAACGGGCGTTTTCAGCAAATTTTATTTAAACATGATTCGCGCGGGCGAAGCGGGCGGCAATTTGGGCGAAGTGTTAAATCGAATGGCGGTGTATTTGGAAAGTTCACAAGAACTGAAAGAAACCGTCAGTACGGCGTTGATTTATCCAGCGATTTTGCTGGTGATGTCGCTCGCGTCGCTGTTTATTATGCTGACATTTGTCGTACCGCAATTTAGCGAAATGTTTGCCAGCGCGGGCAAAGCCTTGCCGATTTCGACGCAAATTGTGGTGGGTTTGGCGGACTGGTTGCAAAGTTATTGGTGGGCGGTAATTGGCGGTGTGGTGTCGATTATGACCTATTTCAATATTCAACTTGGCAATCCCGAAACCAAAAAAGTGTGGGATGGACGGTGGTTAAAATTACCGCTCGTGGGCGAAATGATTTTGAACAAAGAAGTCGCAAACGTTACGCGAACTTTGGGAACGCTTTTGGGAAATGGCGTGTCGATTTTGTCGGCGTTTATTATTGTGCGTGAAACCGTTGATAATTTAATCGTTGCCGCCGCTTTGCACGATACCGAAGAACAAATTAAACAAGGCAAAACCTTATTTGACGCACTGGAACAGAAAGCAATTTTCCCAAAAATGGCGATGCAAATGATAAAAATGGGTGAAGAAACGGGGCATTTAGAAGAAATGTTGCTACGAGTTGCAACTATTTACGATAAACAATTGCGAGTGTCGATTGCGCGAATGTTGGCGTTGCTGGAACCTGCGTTGATTATCACGCTTGGCATTATGATTGCGGGAATTATTGTGTCGATTTTGTTGGCGATTTTAAGCGTAAATGATTTAGCGGTTTAAATGGCGAAGGTACAAATCCTTCGCCAATAAAACAAAAACTTTTTAGGCGGTAGCAGAAAAAATCGAACCCGAATCATTTTGAAGTGAATTACCGTTTACGGCATTTGATGACAATTGAGTTAAGAAATTTTGTAAATTCCCAGAGGCAGGTGAACCGCCTAATGAGGTTACAAGCGTGCTGAAATCGGCTTGTAGCGCATTATTTTGTTCAGTTCCGTTATCTAATGAATTCATCAAATTTTGCAAATTAGCCATAGGATTACTGTATGCAGTTTGTACTTTTGATGGTGGAGCTAAAACCCCCGTCACAGTAACGCCCATATCTTCAAGCATCGCAACATCTAGTGCAGAAATTGATTTTACTTCACCTTTGTTGATTGATTCTGACATCAAATCACTTGGAACAGCAATATGATAATAAGCCGAACCAGGTCCTGAACTTTCAGGTGATAACGGAATTGGAGTGCCACCATTTACTGTTTGGGCGTGACGACCGATAAAAAATGCAGGGGCATTTTGTGGGGCAGGGGGCTGTGGTGTAATCAATGAGTCATAAGCTGTTGGGCGAGGTGCATTTACTGTGAATGTCCCCGTGAATGCCAAACCGTGCAAAATTTCATGTGTCAAAATCGTTGTTAAATCATATTTATCAGGTGTTGGCGTACCACTGAATGACATTTTATCCATATTTGCCAAATTGATAAATAACGTTGAATCAGGTTCATTTGGGCTGGAATCCACACCTCTGATTGAATCAGAAATAAACGAAGTATCTGTGCTTTTAATTGGACTAAGTGGATTATTGGGATTTGGTGTTGTTGTCGTGACAAGGGCAGAATTCGCTTGAGCTAAAGTGCCACTGTTTATAGAAACTGTCACTACTTTTAAATCAAAAATAACTTTGGAACTAATGAATTGCCCGATATTATCTAAAGCGGTTTTGATATTTGATGCAACATTTGCAAAGTTGTCACCTAAATCGGCTTGACTTAAATCAACGCTATATTGGAAATTTGTTCCACCTGAGAATTTTGTTTCAGAAGCTGGCATTGTATTTGGTGCAACAGGAACATCTGCTGCCGCGTTAATTGGTAAAGATTGAGGATCGCCTTGCATTAACGCTTTTGATAAGTCTTGTACAAAAACTTGTAGCGATTCGTTTGTGCTTACGTCAGACGTATTTAGCCCCAAATTTCCTAGTGATTGAATAACATTTTGCACGAATGAATCGTTGCTACTTGTATCTAAAGTCGCAGCAACAAGGTTATTGCCTGTGCTGTCTATTTTTGCAGACGCACTAACATTCGACAATGTTAGGTTTTGATACGACGGCGTTGATGAATTGATTGGATAAGTCATGGTTATTTATCTCATGTTTAAGTATTTGTTATTTGGTGGATTCCAAAAAAACATCCGCTTCCTTTGTCGGCATAAATAACAAAACCTATAACGCGATTCATCAAAACAAATGTTTTACCGCATCGCGTTCTTGTTTTAATTCTTCTTCAGTTAAACGCATTCGGTTACGGCTAAATTCATTGATGCTCAAATTCTGAACAATACTAATTTCACCGTCTTCTACTGTTACGGGAAACGAATACATTAACCCTTTTTCAACACCATAACTGCCATCTGATACCACGCCCATACTTACCCAATCATTATCTGGCGTGCCTTGCGCCCAAACTCGCATTTGGTCTAGTGCCGCATTTGCCGCAGAACCAGCACTTGATTGACCACGCGCTTTAATTACCGCTTCACCACGTTGTTGAACCGTAGGAATAAATTCATTCACAAACCACAAATCATCAACCAACGATAAAGCATCTTGCCCGCGTACTTTTGCGTGATGTAAATCAGGATATTGTGTTCCAGAATGGTTGCCCCACACGGTCATATTTTTAATATCGGTGGTTAATACACCACATTTTTCAGCCAATTGACTAATCGCACGATTATGATCCAAACGACTCATCGCAGAAAAATTCGCAGGTGACAAATCAGGTGCATTTTTTGATGCAATTAACGCATTTGTATTAGCAGGATTTCCAGTAACCAATACTTTCACATTACGATTGGCGACAGCATTTAAGGCTTTTCCTTGTGTCGCAAAAATTTCAGCATTTACTTGTAATAAATCTTTTCGTGCCATCCCCAATGTGCGCGGACGTGCGCCAATTAAAAACGCATAATCGATATTTTTAAAAGCAATTAAAGGATCAGCTGTCATTTCAATACCCATCACGATTGGACTAGCACAATCGTGTAATTCCATAACAACACCTTCTAATGCGGGTAAGGCAGCAGGAATTTCAAGCAAATGCAGCACGATTGGTTGATCTTTACCAAAAGAGTGTCCCGCTGCTAAACGAAATAGTAGTGAATAACTAATTTGTCCTGCTGCCCCTGTGACCGCAATGTGAAGTGGTGCTTTCATTTTTTTGTTTTTCCTTTGAAACAATGCAACGGTGTTATCTGAAATAGTGAAATATAAAACGAAGTGATGTAACTTCGCGGATTTATTGCGCGTAATCCTACCATTCATAGACGTTTAAAAATAGACTGCCCATCTTTTATGGTGACTAATTTGAAAAATGATTGAAAGGGAGTGTTAGGGTTTTGACAATTGCCGTATAAAAGACAACCACGACAATAGTTGTTGACAAGATAAAACTTTATCCAATAAATTAACAATGATTAATTAGTAGGTTATAATCAAAAAACATATAAACAACCAGGTTATTTAAATGTTAAATCAGATCGAATCCAATTTACGTTGCATCATTTATTTAAGTTCAGCTACAAATTTAATGACTGATGCTGAAATTGAGGCTTTATTAGTTTCGGCTAGAAATTCTAATGCCACACAAAATATCACAGGGGTTTTGATGTATTTAGATGGTAACTTTGTACAATATATTGAAGGTCCTGAAGATAATTTGCTTAAAACCTATAATCATATTTCTAGCAGCCCTAAACATAAGGATATAATTAAAATTATGGATAAATCTATTGCCGTTCGTCATTTCCCTGATTGGTTAATGGGGTCAACGATGATTACAAAATCCGAATTATTTAAACTTAAAGCGTTAGACGTAAAAGAAAGATTTAACAATGAAACTGTGATTGCACAATTTTTAAAGACAATTATTGATGTTGAGCGCAGTAATCTTCATTTTTCATAGCAATCAATATGGGTTCAGAATGACTTATTTAAAATAAAGTCTCATGTTTAAACATATCAAGTAGTTCTTCAATTTCATCTTTAAAATTTCTTGGACTTTCATGTGAAGGTTGTTTTAGAAACGCACTAAATCCATCAATCGTTGTAACATCGGCTTTGTTAAATCCCATGCTCCAATCTGGAAATTTTAATTTTTCTAATGGCTGCCTATAAATTAATGTGATTTTTTTATGCCTTATATCTTTGCTAATTTCATGAAAAGATTGGTTAACGATATGTTCTTCACCTTCCAATACTTGAAGAAAATATGGGTCTAAGTATAGTAATAATCCAGTAACTCCTATAGATTCGTTTTTAAATCTTGATTTATGTAATAGTTTTTTCAAATCATCTTCAGAAAATTTTTGATTTGAAATACTTGTGTAAACTAAACAGTAAAGCGACATTCTGTAATCTCCTTTGAAAATTAATCATATTTCAATACCTTCGCCAATTTCTAAATTAGTGTCCATTTTTAAGCTCAAACTCAATCATTCAACGTGTTTTTCATTTTTATAAATGTGAGTAACTATCGCCAAATAATGCGTTAATATCCAATACTAAACCTACGTCACCACTACCAAGTAAAGTACAACCAATTACGCCGCGAATATGTGACAAATAACCTTGTAAAGGTCTCGATAATATATTTTGTTGCCCAATCAATTCATTGACCTTAATTGCGACACATTGTTTTTGCTTATTGATAATAATAACAAATAAATGCTTTTCATCATGAATGAACTCTTCATCTATTGATGTCGCTCCCTCATGATTCCCTTTTAAAAATTGCACTGGAATAATGTCGCCATTTTCAATATTTAGCATATAACGTCCATCTTCGGCTGATAAACGCATTAAGCTATCGCTATCCGTGCGAACAATACTTTGTATACTATCAATAGGAACGATGTATTGTACTGCGCCAACACGAACCACCATGCCATCGAGTAATAACATGGTTAGCGACATCGTTAAAGTCAACCGAAGACCGCCAGAAGGTAAATTTGCTATTTTTAAATTACCACCAATCGGACTTAAAAACTCTTTAATATCCGAAAAAGATAATCCTCCGTAAGTTGCATCATCATTAGTCGTTATGCCATATTCTTTACGAAAGACCATATCAAGCTTGGGTTTTTCATTGAGCCAACCTAACTGCATAGCACGTTGAGAAACACGTTCTAAATCAATACCAACACCGTCGTCTTCAATGATAACTTGCACATGATCATCACGTTCAACTAGCATAATACGCAAAGAACCACGTCCATCTTTACCCGTTGCCGCACGACATTCGGGAGTCTCAATGCTTTGTAAAATACAAAAACCTAACAAAGCGCGTAACGGTGATTTCATATTTTCTAGCATCGTAATATCCAACGAAATATCATCACCTTCCATTGTGAAATCTATAATACGTTGATTTTTTTGTGCGAGACCTTCTACAAATGGGACAAGTGGTTTTAACAATTGGCTAACTGAACGCATACGTCCTGAAATAGCTTCTTCTTGTAATTGGCTCAATAAACTCCCTGTTTGCACACCAATTTGTACCATTTTCTCAATCTTTTCTTGCCAGACAAGTAAAGAATTACAAATTTCTTCACGCACGATTGCCAGTTGACCATGCAATCCTTTTGTTTTGGAAGAAACAGTTTTAATTAAATCATCTTTGGCTAATTCGTCTAATAAATGTTGAACCATTGCCTGATGCGTTACCAATTCACCAATAGATTCCAACATACTACTGGACATTTGCCCATGACTTGAATTTACAGGAACATCAGTTTCATTTAAAAATACGTTATCGTTCGGCACGTTATCTTTATCTGTGCCTGATTTTCGATCTATCAACTCTCTTTCAATAACAATCGATTTTTCAGAAGGATCAAGTGTTATTAACGCCTCGTTAATTTGAATGAAATTTAACGGCGTTGCTAATAAAAAATCGAATAATGTACGATTATCACTGAATACCGTAACGTTACTAATTGATTTTACGGCACCAGATTCTATCCAATTTAAAAAGTTACAAGCGAGATCTTCGTCTTGTTCTAAGTCAGCACGAATAATATAAAAATTATTATTACTATCCAGTGCAACGGTAGCCACCTTAACACTTTCAGCCGTTAATACTTTATGGAAAGATTTAGGCAAACTGAGTCTTGCTTCTATACTTTGTGATGATAGCGTGCCACTTGAAACAAATGTTGCAGTTGAAGCCTCGTCTAACAATTTTTCAATGAGTTTCATATCAGGAATATCACCTGAACCCACACTTGCTAAAACCAATTCCATGTCCGCAATAAATGATTTTGCGATATGCACCATTACTGCATCAAGTTTCATAACATCGTTTAAAACACGCGCAAATAAATCACTTAATGCGGTACACAAATGCGCTGCTGTATCTAATTTATAATGCAAACAAGCGTAATAAACTTCACGCAAAAGCTGAGTAATATGCACACAATTTGTACTTACTTCGATTTGATTTTTAACAGAATCTAAAATGTTGTTAATCGTGAGTAAATTTTCAAATACACGATTTGCACACAACCCGCCTAAAAAAGATTTTGCATCAAATCCCGTATTAATCTGTTGTGATGAAGCTACATTTTCAATAGAAACCAAGCCTTCATACAACTGAAACTCAAAACGATGTACCACTTCATCAATAGTTTCACCTGTTTCTACGTCCACAAGAAAACGCTCTGAAGCATCAACTAAGTGTAAAAATCCAAAACTCTCAGCCAACGCTTTAATTTCGCGTGTTGCGTCGGATAATTCTCCAATACCAACGGTAACATTCACTTCTTTTTCAATTTGCGAATAAATCGAAAAAACACGCAACGGCTTTTGCAATGTGGCAAAAAATTGCACATTTGAATCGTTGTCATCCACATTACCATGATTTATAACGCGAAGATTATTAGACAGCGCGGTTAATTGTTCAATCAACGTTTCAGCTTGTTCAAACGTTGGCAATTCAAGTGCTAAAAATTGTTCCAGTTTAGATTGCCAGTGATGTAAACCAATTTGTTTCGTGTAAAACAATAAACGAGTCGTTTCTTCTAATAAATGCGTTTGTGACATAGTTGGTGACTCTATAAAATTGCTCAATTGATTCTTCATTTCGCGTAATATGTCGTGTGCCATTCCAGCGAAAATCTCTAAATAAATAGGGTCGTTTGCCAGCGACTCCGTTTTATCAAAAATCATGGATTGTATTGCTTCAAATTCAATAGGTGTTTCAGCATTCCCAAAATCACGTTCAAATAAAATCAATAATCGTGCATATAAAGCATTTGCAATTTCTTCTGTTACATTAGAAATCGCAAAAAAATCACCTAAAACTGCTTGCCATTCAGGCAATTTTATTTGTTCAACAGCAACTAATAACCGTTGACTTGCTTCTAAAAAATTAATTTGTGCTTGTTCTAAAAAATCCGTTTCAAATTCAACAAGTGCGTCCTGCATTTCTTTAAAAATACTGTCCGCCATTGAAGAAAATAGCTCTCTATAAATCGGATCATTTGCTAAGGTTTCCGTGTTATCGAAGATAATCGCTAGTGGTGCGGATGGTGTTTCGTCTTCAATAATAGATTCTAATTCGTCATCATTAAGAACTAATTCCGATTCATCTACACCAATAACAAACGCTAATTCGCCCCCATCGTCATCTTCAACAAGTAATTCTTCAATAAGTGTCTCCACACTACCAAAATCAGATTCAAATAACGCTAATAAACGAGTATGTAATGTTTTTATTTGTGATTCTTTGGGTTTTGAAATTGCTAAGAATTTACCTAAAACCGCTTGCCATTCGGGCAATTTTATTTGTTCAGCCGCGACTTGTAGACGTTGACAGGCTTCGGAAAAATGAGTTTGTGCCAATGTTGAATCTGTTGCAAATTCAGCAAGTGCCACATCCATTTCTTGAAAAATATCCTTCGCCATTGACGAAAACAATTCACGAAACATTGGGTCATTCGCTAAAGATTCTGTGTTATCAAAAATCATCGCTAGCGGAGCAGAATTATCAACTTCAGGTTCTAATTCAGCTTCAACAGTCGATTCTAATACAACAGGTGTGCTTTTTTCAGCGGGTGATTTTTTTGCGGCAGGTACGCCGCTTTTTATTTCACGACAACGTACCAATTTATCTTTCATGCGATCAACAAGATCGTTTGATGTGTCTGGTGTCGCATCGAGTTGTGTGCTGCACACTTGTGACAACATCGGGTGTAATATATCAACCATTTCCAATAACAAATCAGTCAATTCGTCATCTAATGGCACACCTTCATCACGCACTAAACCGATTAAATCTTCTGCAACATGAGCGCGTGACTCAATGACAGACAATCCCATGACACGCGAATTACCCTTGAACGTGTGCATAGCACGAAATAAACTGCCAATCGTGTTTGTGTCTGTGGGTGTGCTTTTTAAAATAAGCAAAGCATCTTCCATTGCTTCTAAAGATTGCTCACCTTCGTCGGCATAAAGCCCCCAAACCTCATCTAATTCATCAGACATTTTATTTTTCTTCTATGGGTTATCGTTATCAATATGAGTGTTATTTATCGGTTAGTGCGTGTTAAATGTGTTTTTAACCGCCGAGTATTTTTTTAATGGTTCGTTCCATTTCTGCACCTCGAACAGCAGCTAAATCTAACGATACAGCACCAGATGGTTTGGTAATAATGGCATCTGCACCTAATAAACGGGCTTTTGCTGCATACGGTGAGCCTTCCAATGCTACCGATGACAAAATGACAATTTTTGCTTTTGTTTTCGGACGCGCTTGACGTAAAAATTCAAGTCCATCCATTTCAGGCATTTCAATATCCAGCATAATTAACGATAAATTAGGAAACTTTGCTAACTCAAGTAACGCTTTTTTGCCGTTGTCAGCATTCGTTACCACGGTAAAGCCTGTCCATTTACTGATAATTCCGCGAATCACATTTCGCATCATCACTGAGTCGTCTACTATCATTACTTCATAAGCCATTTCTATTTCCCCTTATTTTTATTATTGAAACAAGGATGAGTAAATTAATACTCACCCCTGTGATTAATCGTAATTTTAAAACTTATCAAACCCACGTTCGTCACTATCTAACGGCATCACCTGTTTAGGTGATTTTTTCACTGGTGCAGCAGCAACATGGGCGGGTTTACCTGGTGCCGCTTTAGGCGCAGCTGGGGCGGCATTTTGTTGTGCTAACATTGCTTGCAATTGACGTAATACATCTGGCGTAATGCCATCTAAACTTAGCAATCCCGATGAACGTTGACGCGACCGCAATTTGAATCTGCTCAATTCTTGTTGAGTACGCGACGCAACTGCAGTGAGTCCTGTAGAAGATAACGCTTGCTCTTCAGATTGTAAGCTACCTTCACGGGCAGCCGAAGCCACTTGCCCCATCGCAATGTTAATTTGCGACACGCCGCGTGATTGTTCCATACTCGCTGTTGAAATTTCAGATACTAGATTTTTTACCTTCGTAACATTGGTAACAATTTTATCCAAAGCTTGTCCCGTTTCGGCGGCGATATTCACACCATCGCTGACGCGTTTAGTTGAATCTTCGATTAAGTCAGCCGTTTCACGAGCTGCTTTCGCGCTACGTCCCGCCAAATTACGCACTTCTTGAGCAACAACCGCAAAACCGCGTCCGTGTTGCCCCGCTCTTGCCGCTTCTACCGCTGCGTTTAAAGCCAACAAATTAGTTTGAAATGCGATTTCGTCAATTACCTTGATGATTTTAGCAATACTTTGTGCCGAATCGTTGATTGAACTCATCGCTACAGACATAGCTTGCATTTTCGCTTGACCTTGATTCGCTGCATCAGAAGTAATCATAACTAACTGATTCGCTGAGTTTGCATTTTCGGTGTTGGCTTTAACTTGGCTATCCGTTTCTTCAAGTGCTGACGTAATTTCTTCTACCGCTGAAGATTGCTCTTCAGAATTCGCCGCCATATTTTGTGACGATGCACTGAGTTGCGTTGCCGATGACGCGACTTCTTGAATAGCATCGTTAATTTGATAGAACGTATCATTCAAACCAACCAACGCGCTTTCAAATGCGTCGATAATTTTACGGTAATCGCCTTGATGTCTGTCTGCATTCACAGTGATGGCTAAGTTGCCATCAACAATTGCATTGGACATCATTGACGCATCTTCGATAATGAAATTAACTGCATCAATACAGGTGTTCAAGTTGTTTTTCAACACGTTGAAATCACCGTTATATGTATCGGTAATTTTTGCAGGAATGTTGCCTTGGGAAATGTTATTCACATAATCCGCTGCCACATTCAACGGTCCAATTACTGCGTCTAAGGTGTCGTTCACACCGACCACAATTTTACGGAAATCGCCTTGATGTTTCGTTGCATCAGCACGAGTCGCTAATTTACCTTCCACTGCCGCCACTGACAAAATGTTAGCATCGGAAACTAAAGCGTTAACCGCATCAATACAGGTGTTCAAGTTGTTTTTCAACACGTTGAAATCACCGTTATATG
>JBAXMT010000069.1:0-11098 GCA_037134135.1 Methylococcaceae bacterium
GGAACGATTAAAAGTAAATTAAAAATCAGATTTGCACACACAGAATACCACGCATAACGCACTGCAACCGAATGTAAATTTTGCGTAGTAAAAACGGGCATTAAAATTTTTACCGCCAAAAATCCCACTAATCCTAGCGCGTAACCTTGCAAACTTTGTGCAGACGAATGAACATCGTGGGCGGTAAATTCTACTGATTGAAATAACAAACTTAAAATTGGTTCAGCAAGTAAAACTAAACCAATCGTCGCGGGAATTCCCAACAAAATTACCCATCGCAATCCCCAATTTAATGTTTCTGAAAATACCGTTGTGTCTTGTGCTGCGTGACTTTGTGCGAGTTTTGGCAACATCACGGTCGCTAATCCTGAACCCAAAATACCAATAGGGAATTCCAATAATCTGTCTGCGTAATACAACCACGAAATGCTTCCCGTCGTTAAAAATGACGCAATAAATGTGTTAATTAGCAAATTGATTTGTGTCGCCGAAGTCGCAAACAGCGTTGGCAGCACGTTTTTCATAACTCGTTTTATAATTATGTCGTGAAAATCGAGTTGAAATCTCGGCAACAAACCCAATCGCCACAAGGCTGGCAGTTGAAATGCAAATTGAATCACTCCGCCAAGAAAAACGCCAAATGCCAACCCAATAATCGGCTCTGAAAAATAAGGCGAAAGCCAAATCGTCGCACCAATCATCGACAAATTCAGCAACGCGGGTGTAAAAGCGGGAATTGCAAACTTTGTATGTGCATTCAGAATACTGCCGAAAAAAGCCACTAACGTAACAAAAAAACTGTAGGGCAACATAATTTGCAATAAACGCGTCGCCAAAATGTGTTGTTCACTTTGCCACTCAAAACCTGCGGCACACAGCGTAATCAATAGCGGCGCAACAACAATTCCAATAAGCGTTAATAGTGCGAGCAATAACGCTAAATGCCCTGCGATTTTATTGATGATGGATTGTAGATTTTGATTTTTATGTTCACTTAAAATCGGCACAAAGGCTTGAGAAAAAGCACCTTCGGCAAACAATCGTCGTAGAAAATTTGGGAATCGAAACGCAGCAAAAAACGCATCTGTCGCCGTATTCACGCCAAAATAATGAGCAATCAGCATATCACGCACAAAACCAAGGATTCGTGAAAACAAGGTTAAACCGCTAACAAGCAATGTGGATTTTAAAAGCTTTTTGCTCAAGAGTTTCGCCGCCTGTAAGTGTTTAAAATGCCGTTAAATGATTGACAATCATAGCATTTAGCAACATAATTTGCGCCTTTCAAATCCTTTTAAAATTAACCTCGTAGAGACATCATGGCGAATTCACCACAAGCAAAAAAACGTGCAAGACAAGCAGAAGTAAACCGTATTCGTAACAGTGGACAACGTAGCAAACTACGCACGTTCGTGAAAAAAGTATTAGTTGCAATCAAATCTGGCGACAAAGAACAAGCTGTTGCTGCATTTAAAACCGCTGAATCTTTGTTAGATTCATCAGTAAATAAAGGCATCATTCATAAAAATAAAGCTGCTCGTGGTAAAAGTCGTTTAAATGCGAAAGTAAAAGCATTGGTTTTAGCAACAGCTTAACTAAAAATCTGTAGAGGCGTTGCGCTGCAGCGTCTCCAGAGAACAAAAAAATCTCATTTCTAGCCGCTTGCGGCTTTTTCTTTTTCTAGCTTCCCGAAAAAACCATGAACGAAATCGATTGGAATCAATACGCTTTAGAAACGCAAGCCATTCGCGCTGGTCAACATCGTACTCACGAAGATGAACACAGTATGCCGATTTTTATGACTTCGAGTTATGTGTTCAAAAGTGCAGCAGACGCAGCGGCACGTTTCACAGGTCAACAAGCGGGAAACATTTATTCACGTTTCACAAATCCAACTGTGGCAGCATTTCAAGACCGTTTGGCATTGATGGAAAAAGGTGAACGCTGTTTAGCATTTTCGTCGGGCATGGCAGCGATTATGGCGGTAGGAATGGGCTTGTTGAAAGCAGGCGACCATGTTGTTTGTTCGCGTGGCGTATTTGGCAATACAGTTTTGATGTTTCAAAATTATTTTGGCAAATTCGGCGTGGAAACTGATTTTGTCGATTTGACCGATGTGAGCGCGTGGGAAGCGGCAATTAAACCGAACACGCGATTTTTGTTTTTAGAAACACCATCAAATCCGTTGATTGAAATTGCTGATATTCGAGCTTTGGCTGATGTGGCACACGCGCATAATTGCTTGTTGATTGTCGATAATTGTTTCTGCACACCTGCGTTGCAAAAACCACTTGAATTGGGCGCAGACATTGTTGTGCATTCAGCGACAAAATATATTGACGGACAAGGTCGTTGTGTCGGTGGAGCGGTAGTAGCGAGTGATGAAATTATCGAGAAATATATTTATCCCTATTTACGAACGGGCGGCGCAACGATGAGTGCGTTTAACGCGTGGGTATTTTTGGGCGGATTAGAAACACTTGCAGTGCGAATGAAAGCGCATTGCGATAATGCCACCGCGTTGGCAAATTGGTTAGTTGAACAATCTGCGATTTCAAAAGTAAATTACCCTGCCCTGCCCTCACACCCGCAACATGAATTAGCAAAAGCGCAGCAAAGTCATTTTGGTGGTGTGGTGAGTTTTGAAGTTCATGGCGGCAAAGAAGCCGCATGGCGATTGATTGATGCAACGCAAATGTTGTCGATTACCGCGAATTTGGGTGATGTAAAAACCACCATCACCCATCCTGCGACAACGACACATGGGCGTTTAACACCCGAAGTACGCGCTAAAGCGGGAATCAACGATAATTTGGTGCGAATTTCAGTCGGTTTAGAATCAATTGAAGATATTAAAGCGGATTTGGCGCGTGGTTTAATCCGTTAAAAGCACATCTAATTTCCCCGCTTTATTCAAAGCATTCAAATCATCAAAACCCCCAACGTGCAAATCACCAATATAAATTTGCGGCACAGTTCGGCGTTGGGTTTTTCGCATCATTTCCTCGCGCTGTCCATCCTTTTCATCGACGTTAATTTCGGTATAAGTGGCATTTTTACTGTCGAGCAAACGTTTCGCCATCACACAATAACCACAACGATGAGCGGTATAAATCAAAATGTTTTTCATGCGTTAATTCGTTCCAAAAGATTAAATGGTAATCTGCAAAATATACTCGCATTACGATTTTATCAAGCACGATTTAAACGTCCGCATTTTCAAAATCCGTAAAATAATTCAAACAGTGAATCAAATGGATACAACTTTTCAACCGTTAGCCGAACGAATGCGACCACATGAATTAAGCGATTACGTCGGACAACCGCATATTCTTTCGGCGGGAAAACCGTTACAAGTCGCACTAACTTCGGGGCGTTTGCATTCGATGATTTTTTGGGGCGCGTCGGGAACAGGAAAAACTACGTTGGCGCGTCTAATTGCAAAACAATCGAACGCCGAATTTTTAGCGATTTCGGCGGTTTTAGCGGGCGTAAAAGAAATTCGTGAAGCCATTGAACACGCAAAAACGATTCAAAAATTTGAAAAACGGCGCACGATTTTGTTTGTCGATGAAGTGCATCGTTTTAATAAAAGCCAGCAAGATGCCTTTTTACCGCACGTTGAAGATGGGACGGTGTATTTTATTGGCGCGACCACCGAAAATCCGTCGTTTGCATTGAATAACGCGCTCCTTTCACGCGCTCGCGTTTATGTTTTAAATCCGTTGACGCACGCAGATTTGTTGAACATTTTGAATCACGCGCTTGAAAATAAAACACACGGTTTGGGAGATTTAAAACTCGAAATTTCAAATGAAATTAAATTGCAATTCGCGCAATCTGCCGACGGTGATGCGCGTCGATTGTTGAATTTATTGGAACTCGCTGCCGAAGTTTCTGCCGCTCAATCGAGCGTTATTATTGATGAAACGATTGCTCAAGCAGTTTTAAGTGGTGGTGTGCGGCGATTCGATTCGCACGGCGAAGAATTTCATAATCAAATCTCTGCATTACATAAATCAGTGCGCGGAAGTTCGCCCGATGCGGCGTTGTATTG
The DNA here is from genome assembly GCA_037134135.1 of Methylococcaceae bacterium. Taxonomy (GTDB): domain Bacteria; phylum Pseudomonadota; class Gammaproteobacteria; order Methylococcales; family Methylomonadaceae; genus UBA10906. The sequence continues at coordinate 4,058 of JBAXMT010000069.1, forward strand.
GTTGTGCCGCATGATTGATGGCGGATGTGATTTGGCGTATTTAGCGCGACGGATTGTGCGAATTGCTTCCGAAGATATTGGCAACGCTGACCCGCGTGCGTTGGAACTCGCAATAAATGCGTGGCAAGCACAAGAACGTTTGGGCAGTCCAGAAGGTGAATTATCGTTAGCGCAAGCCGTGATTTATATGGCGTGTGCGCCAAAAAGTAACGCCGTTTATATGGCTTACAAAGCCGCGATGGCACACGTTAAACAAACAGGAACGTTAGAAGCCCCCATTCATTTACGAAATGCACCAACCAAATTAATGAAAGCGTTGGATTATGGCAAAATGTACCGTTACGCCCACAATGAACCCGATGCGTATGCAGCTGGCGAAGATTATTTTCCCGAATCATTAGCGGGAACGCGCTATTACGAACCTGTTGAACGTGGTTTGGAAATTAAAATAAAAGAAAAACTTGAACGATTACGCGAATTAGACGCGGCGCATATTTCGTGAATTGCCTTATACTATCCGCCACTTTTCAAATTCATTTAAAAATTAAAAAATATGGACTTAAAATTTCTCGATTTTGAACAACCGATTGCTGTTTTAGAAGCTAAAATTGAAGAGCTGCGTAATGTGCAGTCCGATAATAAAATCAATATCTCTGACGCGCTCAAACAATTAGAAGAACGTAGCCAAGCGTTAACGGAATCTATTTTTGCGAATTTATCGGATTGGCAAATTTCGCAAATTTCACGTCATCCAGGTCGCCCGTACACGCTCGATTATATTGATTTAATTTTTACCGATTTCCATGAATTACACGGCGATCGGGCTTATGCTGACGATCAAGCAATTATTTGTGGACTGGCGAAATTGGACGGTGAACCCGTCGTGATTATCGGGCATCAAAAAGGACGTGATACGAAAGAAAAAATTCACCGTAACTTCGGAATGCCACGCCCAGAAGGCTACCGCAAAGCGTTGCGCGTGATGAAACTCGCCGAGCGTTTTAAATTACCGATTATTTGTTTAATCGATACACCAGGAGCTTATCCTGGAATTGATGCAGAAGAACGTGGTCAAAGTGAAGCGATTGCGCGAAATTTGTTTGAAATGTCCAAATTGAAAACACCGATTATTTGCACAATTATTGGTGAAGGCGGTTCAGGTGGCGCGTTAGCGATTGGCGTGGGCGACCGTTTAATTATGTTGGAATACAGCACTTATTCAGTGATTTCACCTGAAGGTTGCGCGGCGATTCTTTGGAAAAGCCCTGATAAAGTTCAACTTGCTGCCGAAGCAATGGGCATCACAGCTGATCGAATTCGTGAACAAGGCTTTTTAGATGAGGTCGTTCGTGAACCGTTAGGTGGCGCACACCGTGATTTCAAAACCACGGCATTAAATTTAAAAGACACTTTATTACGCCATTTAGACACGCTGAAACACCAAGATACGCACACGCTGCTCGAAAATCGTTATCAACGAATTATGAGTTTTGGCGTGTTTGAAGAAGTCGGCAAGTAGGCGCAATGTGAAAGGCGAATTTAGTTTTGATGTTTTAATTATCGGTAGCGGTGGCGCGGGTTTGACGTTGGCGTTGAAACTTGCTGACGTAAAAACTCGCGTTGCCGTATTGTCTAAATTTGCCTTAACTGCGGGCAGCACTTATTACGCACAAGGTGGAATTTCGGCGGTGTTCGATGCAAATGATTCGTTAGAATCACATTTGAACGACACACTCGATTCTGGTGCAGGATTATGTAACGAAGAAATCGTAAAATTAACCGTCAATCATGGTAAAGAATCCATTGATTGGTTACGCGAACAAGGCGTGATGTTCACGGAAGAGCAGACGCTTTCGGGTGAAACCAAACTTCATTTAAACCGCGAAGGCGGACATTCGCATCGACGTGTCGTTCACACGGCTGACGCAACAGGCAAAGCCGTTTCGTTATCACTTATTGAACGCGCTCAAGAAAATGCCCACATCGAACTCTTTGAAAATCACAATATCATCGATTTAATTACCGAAAATAATCGTTGTGTTGGTGCGTATGTTTTTAATAGTCAGCAGCAAAAAGTGGAAACATTTGCCGCAAAAATCATCGTTTTGGCAAGTGGTGGCGCGAGTAAAGCCTATTTGTACAGCACAAATCCACAAAGTTCGACGGGCGATGGCATGGCGGTCGCGTGGCGTGCGGGTTGTCGAGTCAGTAATTTAGAATTCATGCAATTTCATCCAACGTGTCTTTATCATCCTGCGGGGCATTCATTTTTGATTAGTGAAGCAGTGCGCGGCGAAGGTGGACGCTTGATTTTGCCAGATGGTTCAGCGTTTATGCAGCATTTCGATGAACGAGGCGAATTAGCACCACGCGATATTGTGGCGCGAGCGATTGATCACGAAATGAAAAAACGTGGGCTTGAATGCGTGTATTTGGACATTAGCCACAAACCCGCGCCATTTATTCGTGAACATTTCCCGAACATTTATCAGCAATGTTTGGCTTTCGATATTGATATTACGCAGCAACCGATTCCAGTCGTTCCTGCCGCACATTACACTTGTGGGGGCGTTTTGACCGACAGTTTTGCGCGAACGGATATTGAAAATTTGTACGCAGTTGGCGAAGTTGCTTGTACTGGATTACACGGTGCAAATCGTATGGCGAGTAATTCGTTATTGGAATGTTTAGTTTTTGCGACGCGAGCGAGCGAAGATATTAAGCAAAAATTACCGCAACTTACGATGCCAAAAAATCTGCCAGCGTGGGACGAATCGCAAGTGAGTGATTCCGATGAAGAAGTCGTTGTTTCTCATAATTGGAACGAATTGCGGCATTTTATGTGGGATTATGTTGGCATTGTTCGCACCGATAAACGCTTGCATCGCGCCATGAATCGAGTCGAATTACTTAAAAAAGAAATCGCGGAGTATTACGCCCATTTTCGCGTCACCAGCGATTTGCTGGAATTACGAAATTTAGTCATTGTCGCTGAATTGATTATTCGTTGCGCTCAACAACGCAAAGAAAGTCGCGGCTTGCATTACACGTTGGATTATCCCAATCTCGATACATCACAACCCGCGCAAAATACTGTATTAACACCCGATAATTTTGTGAATTCTTGAGCGATTATTTTTCGCTTTTCAATTCTTTTTGTAACGCTTTGAGCGCGTCCCATTTATTATTTGCCGCTAATTTTGCTTGTTTTGCCCATGACGCTGGATTGTATATTTTAAAGCGATTTCCCGCAGCATCGAGAATAGCACGAAGTTTTTTCACATTTGTTTCAGCTAATTCGTTAAACGTCGTAATGTTTTCAGCTACCAATAATTCAGCAATTTTTTTGCCTACGCCTTCAATTTTAGTCAAATCATCTGGTTTTGTGACTTCTGCTGGAACGTGAATCACGCAATTTTCAACCTGATAATCTTGAGCATAAGTATTTTGATTCGAGCGATCATCATTAACCCAACGACCATCGCTTAACAAATAACGATATTCGTATGTTTTTCCCGCTTCTAATTCCACTGTTGTTTTAAATGAACCGTCTTTTTTCTTCTTCAAAGGAATGCCATTGGCTTGCTCCCAAGCATTAAAATCGCCCAATAAAAGCCCATCTGTCGCATTGGCAACAATGTCAGCCGAAAGAATAAAGTCTATTTTTTTTGTTTTCATATTTTATGTCCAAGAATAATTTGTTTCGAAAGGAAGATTAACAGGCGAATGTGAAAAGCACGTTAAAAATTTTAACCGATTGAAAACTAAAAAGGCTTTGCCAATTTTAAAAAGCAAAGCCTTTGATATTTACACCACGAAATACTGAGTATTTGGGCATTGAGGTTTTAAATTTCCCAATTATTTTTTAGAACTAGGATGTACGTCATAAAGTGGTGAATTATCTATTGCCTTACCGCTTGATTGTGCTGCACCACACGCGCCTTCTTTACCTTTCATCTCGCCGTGCATTTCACCACACGCGCCTTCTTTGCCTTTCATCATCGCGCCACACGCTGATTCCATGCCTTTTTTCATTTTGTCGCCTTCCATCATGTCGCCGCATTTTCCTTCTGGAGTTTTTGCACCAGCTGCTGATTTTTTACCAGCGCATGCGCCTTCAGCAGTTTTAGGTTTTTCCATATTCATGCCCGCACCACACGCCATTTCGGCAGCAGCAATTTGCATATAACCTGATGATAATTCAGTCGCACCAAATGGATTTGCTTCGGCATTCACAGCGGTTGCAGCAAAACTAGAAATTAACGCTGCGCCCATTGCAGCAGCAAATGGAGTTGTGATTTTTTTCATGGTAACGCTCCTAAAGTATTAAAAATTATTATTATGAAAATATCGACACGCAAACATCATCGAGTCGTGCCTATGATACCAAAGTTATCGCCGTTGCTTTATTTCTTGGCTTAATTGATACGCCGCCATCGCATATAACGGGCTGTGATTGTAGCGGGTAATGACATAAAAATTCGTCAACCCAAGCCATAATTCATCACCGTCTAACTGTTCTAGCGCAACCAATTTCACATTAGCATTTGCCGACACATTTTCAACCGCGCTGACATTTACACGATTTAATTCCGCCAATGTTGAATTTGGTTTTAAATCTTTGTTTAAAATCGATTTGTATTGATTGCCGATGGCACTAGCCCGAACGGCTACACCTTGTTCACGTTGCCAGCCATTTTTTTCAAAATAATTTGCCACACTCGCAATCGCATCGCGTGGATTTTTCCAAATATCGCGGTGTCCATCATGTTCAAAATCTTTCGCTAACGTTCGAAAACTACTCGGCATAAATTGCGGATAACCCATTGCACCTGCGTAAGAACCTAATGGTTCACGCGGATTCATATTTTCCTCGCGGCACAATAATAAAAAATTTTCGAGTTCACCTGTAAAAAATGGACTGCGCGGCGGATAGGCAAAAGCCAGTGTTGCCAACGCATCGAGAACGCGATGATTGCCCATATTTTTTCCGTAGCCCGTTTCGACACCGATAATCGCTACGATAATTTCAGGTGCCACGCCTGTTTGTTCAGAAACGCTCGCTAACGCTGCGGCATTTTCATGCCAAAATTTTACACCGCTATCGATGCGTGATTCCGTCATAAAAATTTTTCGATATTTGTGCCACGGTAAACCTTCCGATGGCGAAGCAATACGCTTTAAAATATCCTCTTTAATCACTGCCGATTGCAATAATTGCGTTAAATCTTGTTCGTTAAAATGATGCTTTGAAACCATTTTTTGCACAAAATTTCTAACATTTTGATTGATTGAAAGTGGCGTTGTTACGGCTTCTGGTAATACTGGTTTAATAACAGCTGGCGGTTCAACTTGAATAGATAGTGAAATTTCTTTTGGCTTTTGAATCGTAGTAATTTCACGTTCTGGGGTTGTACTGCAAGAGGTTAAATTCAACGCAGCTGTAATAGTTAAAGCGTAATAAAAATAACGACAAAATGTGTTGTTCATAAGTTTCCAAAACTAAAAATAAGGTAAATGACTGAATAACACTGCGGCATATCACGCAGTTTTTTAAATTTTATCACAACAAATCCTATTAACATTTTGAAAGTTAACAAATTATTTTTTGGCATACAGCGTGCAGCAAAAATAACGATTCTGTTAATTTTCATTTTATTCGAGGTTTTAATCATGGCTTCAAAAAACAACAACACCGCATTATTACTTGGCGCAGGTTTAGCGGTCACTTCAATGATTATTTTTCCCGCTGTTGCGATGCGAATGGGATTAGGCGCAAGTTTAACAGGCGCGTTACGCATTGCTTTAATGAAAGCCTCGAATAAAGCCGTTCATTCGTGAATTGTGACAACCCTTTAGTTTTGCTACTATGTGACTGGGTTAAACGATTACGGATGTTGAAATGAGCGAAGAAAAAAAAGCCTGCGATTTATGTGGGTTAACTGTTGAAGTTTCAGGATTTTGCTTGAAATTAAAAACGGGCGAGAAAAAAGATTTTTGTTGCGAAGGATGCAAAGGCATTTATCAAATGTTGAATGAAGATCAAATTTTAGTCGAATAATTCGAGGTGTGATTATGGGAAATAAAACCGTAAAACAAGTACACAACGCCGTGCAACATAATGGTGATTCGATGTCGAAAGAAATTTTTAAAGGCTCTATCGCCTCAGCCGTTGTTTATAGTGGGAGTAAAGTTATGAGTATCGCCGTAAAAAATCCTGTCGTGGTATTTGGATTAGGTTTAATTAGTGGTTTTTTGATTCACAAATACCGCAAAGATATTATCGCCAGCACCACCAAAGTTGTTGATGCAGGTAAAGATTTCGTCTTACAACAAAAAGAAAACTTAGAAGATTTAGTTGCTGAAACTAAAGAAAATTAAGTTTTTCATGTCCGAATTATTAACGGGTTTTTCTAGCATTCAGCCAGAAAAACCCGTTTTGTTTTTCAAATGATTTCGTTGAGCTTTTATGTCCATTCAAAAACAATGTGTGTTACGTCATCGCGCCGAAGGTCACGTCCGATTTCAATTACCAGCGGAATTATGTCATCACGAAGTGTCCGAAAATGTCGCTGCAAAAATTAAAGCGATTGACGGCGTTTATCGGGTAAATTTTTACGCACGACAAGGTAAAGTTTCGATTCGATTCCAAGAAACGGTATGTGATTTCACACAGTTGGTAAAACAGTTATTTGAATTATTTAGTGAATTAGAAAAGTCTGGTGCGTTAATTATTCAAACTGAAAAGAAACCCACAGCAATGAGTAAATTCACTGCCAAAGTCAGCGAAAAAGCTGATAAATTTGCCGTGACGCGCTGGCTTAAAACCAAAACAATTGAAGCCAAAGAAACCTTACAAGCCGCGAAAATCATCACAAAATTAGCCATAAAAAAACCGAACGCGCTGATTAAAGACCCTGAAAAAGCGATTATCGATTTTTTAAACGATATTTTGGTGTTGTTTTTGATTCGTTTGCATTGGGATCACATTACAAAATTATGGCTGTTGAATCCGTTTAAATTCCGTTATGAATGGCTCGC
>JBAXMT010000070.1:0-10723 GCA_037134135.1 Methylococcaceae bacterium
GTGCTTTTGGTGTTTTTGCCGACGTGAATCATTTTGGTTCCCGTGTCAGCTTGTTGCAAATTGTTTGTGACGGCAACCGAATAAAATTCACCGACCGAATTATCACCTTTCAAAATGCAACTTGGATATTTCCAAGTAATTGCCGAACCCGTTTCAACTTGCGTCCATGACACTTTGGAATTGTCGCCTTTGCAATACGCACGTTTGGTGACGAAATTGTAAATGCCGCCTTTGCCTTCTTTGTCGCCTGGATACCAGTTTTGAACGGTTGAGTATTTGATTTGCGCGTTTTTTAAAATGACTAATTCAACAACGGCGGCGTGGAGTTGATTTTCGTCACGTTGAGGCGCAGAACAGCCTTCGAGATAGGAAACATAACTGCCTTCGTCCGCAATAATTAACGTCCGTTCAAATTGTCCCGTGTTGCTGGCGTTAATCCGAAAATATGTCGAAAGTTCCATCGGGCAACGCACACCTTTTGGAATATAAACAAATGAGCCATCTGTAAAAACAGCTGAATTTAACGCGGCAAAAAAGTTATCACCCACTGAAACAACAGAACTCAAATACTCTTTCACGAGTTCGGGATGTTCGCGAATCGCTTCCGAAATCGGGCAGAAAATCACGCCAACATCGTGCAATTTTCCTTTGAAAGTTGTCGCAACTGAAACGCTGTCAAAAACCGCATCAACCGCAATTCCCGCAAGTTGTTCTTGCTCGGCAAGCGGAATGCCCAATTTTTTGTAGGCTTCTAAAATTTCAGGATCAATTTCATCTAAACTTTTTGGCGCATTGGCTTTGGATTTTGGCGCGGAATAATAGCTAATGGCTTGATAATCAATCGGGTCGATTTTCAATTGCGCCCAATCTGGCGACGGCATCGTTTGCCAATGACGAAAGGCTTTCAAACGATATTCCAACATGAATTCGGGTTCGCCTTTGACTTTCGATAATTGTGCAATTACGTCTTCATTCAAACCCGCTGCAAACGTGTCTGCTTCAATATCGCTTACAAAACCTTGTTTATAGTCTTGATTTAAAAGGCTGTTAATTTCGTCGTTATTCGCAGACATGAATTTTTCTCGGTAGGTATGTTGGTTGGATTAGCATTTTAGAATGGTTTAATTCTTGAGTAAAGCAAGTGGGTTTTATCGTGCTAGATTAAACGAATTTGTGCCAATTAAAAATGCAAAAAGTCTTAATTTATCTTATTAAAAACTGTTTTGAAGTCTGCCTTAAAAAAGCGGGCTTTATTTTTTTACGATAAACTAACGATATTGTAAAAATGGAATGGTTATGAAAACACTCAACTGCCAAGACTCAGATATTAAATACTGGTTAGCGTTATTACGAATTGAAGGAATCGGTTGTAGAACCTTTGCGACGTTAATTGAAGAACACACGCCAGAAGAAATTTTTGCCGCCGATGAATCTGAATTGTTGGCGTGGGGCATTAAAAAAAACTTAGTTGAAGCAATTATAAATTTTAATTGGGCTGAGGTGGATTACGATTTGCAATGGTTGGCGCAACCAAATAACGATGTTTTAAAAATTACACATTCGCTTTACCCCGACCAACTCAAAGAAATTTATGATCCGCCGCCATTGTTGTTTATTCGCGGTAATTCGCACGTTTTGGCTTATCCGCAAATTGCGATTGTTGGCAGTCGCAATCCTTCTGCGTTAGGTAATAAAACAGCATTTGATTTTGCATTTGAATTGAGCCAATTTGGTTTTGCAATCACCAGCGGTTTAGCGATGGGAATTGATGCAACAGCCCATCAAGGCGCGTTAAGTGCGACAGGTTTTACGATTGCTGTTGCAGGAACAGGTTTAGATCGTGTTTATCCATCTAGTAATCGAGATTTAGCGTTAGAAATTGTAAATACAGGCGTAATGATTTCAGAATTTCCACCAGGAACAACTGCGAAAGGTTCAAATTTTCCACGACGAAATCGAATTATTAGCGGACTTTGCCAAGGTTTATTAGTGGTTGAAGCGGCGCAAAAAAGCGGTTCATTGATTACTGCACGCATGGCGTTAGAACAAAATCGTGAAGTATTTGCCATTCCAGGTTCAATTTATAGCCCACTTTCACGCGGCTGCAACGCAATGATTAAAGAAGGCGCAAAACTTGTCGAATCGCCACAAGATATTATTGAAGAATTAAGCCAATATAAACAACGGATTAGCTTTTTGCGTGCAGAGCCAGAACAATCATTGCTTGACCTTGACCAACAAACATTATTGAATCTAGTCATGTTTAGCCCTACTTCGATTGATGATTTGGTTGAAAGTTCGGCAAAATCCGTGGAAAGCATTGCCGCGCAATTAATGATGTTGGAATTGCAAGGTTATATTGAATCAACAGCAGGCGGTTGCTATATCCGCGTAAAATAATCTGGAATTATGAAAGAAAATATATTTGATGTTTTGATGTACCTTTTCGACAATTACATGGACGAAAACAGCGAAATTCCACCCGATAATGAAATAGTAAAAACCGAATTATTAGAAGCAGGTTTTGAACATAAAGATGTCGCAAAAGCCTTTGATTGGTTGGAATCGTTAGCGATTGAAGATTTAGACATCGCCGCACAAGCGACATCATCATTTCGTATTTTTAGTCCATTTGAAAAAGAGCGTTTAGATACGGAATGCCAAGATTTAATCATGACATTGGAACGCACTGGGATTTTAAATTCAGTGAATCGTGAATTGGTTTTAGATCGTGCAATTGCATTAGAAGAAGCGTTGAGCATCGATAAATTAAAATGGATTGTGTTGATTGTATTACTAAATATGCCTGACGAAGAACTCGCGTTTGCTCGTATGGAAGACATGATTTACGACTTGATTCCTACTTATCTGCATTAAAAATTTTATCAAACGGAATAGATTAAATGAGTAAAAACCTCGTCATTGTTGAATCCCCCGCCAAAGCCAAAACCATTGAAAAATATCTCGGCAAAGATTTCCATGTTCTCGCATCTTATGGACACGTTCGCGATTTAGTCCCCAAAGAAGGTGCGGTTGATACACAAAATGATTTCGCTATGAAATATGAAATCGTTGAGCGAAATCAACGGCACATTCAAGCAATTACCAAAGCATTAAAAGGCGCAGATACACTTTATTTAGCGACAGATCCAGACCGTGAAGGTGAAGCAATTTCGTGGCATTTATTAGAGTTATTAAACGAAAAAAACTTACTGAAAAATAAAACCGTTCATCGCGTTGCGTTTCATGAAATAACAAAAAAAGCAGTGACCGAAGCGATTGCCGAACCGTCGGAACTCAATTACAACATGGTTCACGCACAACAAGCGCGTCGAGCGTTAGATTATTTAGTGGGTTTTAAATTATCACCATTATTGTGGAAAAAAATTCGGCGTGGATTATCGGCTGGGCGCGTTCAAAGTCCTGCTTTACGTTTAATTGTTGAACGTGAATTAGAAATTGAAGCCTTTCAAAGCCGCGAATACTGGTCAGTCGATGCGTCAGTTTTTGCACTCGAACAAGCATTTAAAGCGAAACTCACGCATTTTGATGGCAATAAAATTACACAATTCAGTATTAATAACGCTGATTTAGCCAATAATACGCAACAGCGTTTACTCGATGAAGCGAACGGAAAATTAACCGTTGCGAAACTCGAAAAGAAACAGCGCAAAAGTAATCCCGCAGCACCTTTTATAACATCTACGTTGCAACAAGAAGCAGCGCGGAAATTAGGGTTCACAACCAAACGAACGATGACTGTCGCGCAACAACTTTATGAAGGTATCGACATCGGTGGTGAAACCGCTGGTTTGATTACTTATATGCGAACAGATTCGGTCAATCTATCAAAAGATGCTGTTGAAGACATTCGTGCTTTAATCGCTGAAACGTATGGCGCGGAAAATGTGCCAAAAGACCCTGTTGTTTATAAAACCAAATCTAAAAATGCTCAAGAAGCCCATGAAGCGGTGCGTCCAACTTTAGCGCGAAATTTGCCGAGTCAAATTCAAAAGTTTTTAACCGCTGAACAATTCAAACTTTATGAATTGATTTGGAAACGCACGATTGCTTGCCAAATGATTCATGCGACGTTGAATAGCGTGGCAATTGACTTAAATTGTGCAGAAGGAAAACATGTTTTTCGTGCAACGGGTTCATCAGTAGCAAACCCTGGTTTTATGTCAGTTTATCTTGAAGGCAAAGACGATTCCAAAGATGGCGACGACAAAGAAAATTTTTTACCTGCATTGAAAGAAGGCGACACAGTTCAATTAAACGACGTTTTAATTGCTCAACATTTCACCGAACCGCCACCACGTTACGGCGAAGCCAGTTTGGTAAAAGCATTGGAAGAACATGGTATTGGTCGCCCTTCAACGTATGCGTCAATTATTTCAACTTTGCAAAATCGCGAGTACGTCACACTCGAAACTAAGCGTTTTTACCCGACAGACGTTGGGCGAATTGTGAATAAGTTTTTAACCGAACATTTCACAAAATATGTTGATTACGGTTTCACTGCGAATTTAGAAGATGATTTAGACGCAGTGGCGCGAGGCGAAAAAGAATGGATTCCGTTGTTACATACTTTTTGGAAACCGTTTGGTGAATTAGTCATAGAAAAAGAAGCGTCTGTTCAACGCAAAGATGTTACGCAAGAAGCCATTGATGAACTTTGCCCAGAATGTAACAAAGCGTTATCCATTCGGTTAGGGCGAAATGGACGTTTTATTGGCTGTACTGATTACCCAACGTGTAATTACACCCGAAACTTAACAGATTCGGCATCTATTGAGCCTGAAATTGTTGAAGGACGCGAATGCCCAGAATGTAAGTCGGCATTAGTTTATAAAACAGGACGCTACGGAAAATTTATTGGTTGTACGGGTTATCCCGATTGTCGTTATATTGAACCGATTGAGAAACCGCTTGATACAGGTGTTCGTTGTCCACAATGTGATAAAGGGCAAATTTTCAAACGCAAAGCGCGTAGTGGAAAGATTTTTTATTCATGTGAAAATTATCCGACTTGTGATTTTGCTTTGTGGAATGCACCGCTTAACGAACCGTGTCCCAAATGCAATAACGTGTTATTAACACTCAAGGAAAGCAAAAAACATGGCGTTCAAAAAGTGTGTCCGCAGAAGGGTTGTGATTTTGTAGAAAGTGTTGAAACGGATATGGAAGAATAAATAGTTTGTGAAGCAATCACGGAACGATGCCGTGATTGCTTAATTTGGACAATTAACCCGCTTTTAATTTTGCAACTAATTGGTTAATCAAATTATCAGGTTTGAATGGTTTAACAATGTAAGATGTGATGCCAACAGAAATAGCTTCTTTCACTTTTTCGCCTTCTGAAGATGAAGTCAACATAATCCAAGGTGGCGTTGCTAATTTGTCATCATCTTTCACTGCTTGATACAATTCAATGCCGCTCATGCCAGGCATATTCCAGTCACAAATGACAACATTAAACTTTACTTTTGCCATCATCATCAATGCTTCACGTCCACCTGGAACATCCATAACGTGAGCAAAACCAGATTCGCGTAAGATTGCTTTCGTTAATGTACGCATTGAAGCCGCATCGTCAACAATAAGAATCTTTTTTTGTAACATTTCTGCTGGTATATCCATTTTCTTTTCCTAAGGCTGTGTATAAGTTATTTGATTTCACGGTGGTTGCACACCAATCACTTGTGCTGCATTTTACAATATCCAAAACAAACCGACAAATTGATTGTAAGAATCGACAATGATAATTGCTTTTCACAATTTAACACACTAATGTTGATTAAATTTTAACCAAATTTACCATTTAAAAATTCATGTTAAGAATTACTGAACTAAAACTCCCGCTTAATCATTCTATTGATGATATTAAATCTACTGTACTTTATCGGCTAAATATCAATTTAGATGAATTTATTGACTATCATATTTTCCGTCAAGGTCACGATGCGCGTAAACGTAATGACATTCAAATGGTCTATACCGTCGATGTTGAATTGCGAAATGAAGCCCAAATTTTAGCTAAATTCACAGACGATATTCACATACGACAAACACCAGACACTGAATATCATTTGCCGAAAAATCTTTCAACCATAAATAAAATACGCCCAATTATTATCGGTTCAGGACCTTGCGGGTTGTTGGCGACATTGATTTTGGCGCAAATGGGCTTCAAGCCAATTATGTTGGAACGCGGAAAATCCGTTCGTGAACGCACCAAAGACACGTTTGGATTGTGGCGAAAACGTGAATTCAACGGCGAATCCAACGTGCAATTTGGTGAAGGCGGCGCAGGAACATTTTCCGATGGCAAGCTCTACACGCAAATCAAAGACCCGAATTATTACGGACGAAAAGTGTTGCAAGAATTCGTCAAAGCGGGCGCACCCCCTGAGATTTTGTATCTCAGCAAACCGCATATTGGCACGTTTCGTCTGGTTACAATGGTCGAACAAATTCGCGCCACGATTGAATCGTTAGGCGGTGAAATTCGTTTTGAAACGCGTGTCGATGAGTTGCTGATTGAAAACGGGCAAGTACAAGGCGTGCAATTATCAAATGGCGAAACGCTTGAAAGTCAGCACGTCGTTTTAGCGATTGGTCACAGCGCACGCGATACATTTTCGATGTTGCAACGCAATGGCGTTTATATGGAAGCTAAACCGTTTTCGATGGGATTTCGCATCGAGCATCCGCAATCGTTGATTGATCAATGTCGTTTTGGCAATAACGCAGGACATCAATTACTGGGGGCGGCAGATTATAAACTCGTGCATCACTGTAAAAATGGACGGTCGGTTTACAGTTTTTGTATGTGTCCAGGTGGAACAGTGGTGGCTGCGACTTCGGAAGCGGGTCATGTTGTCACGAACGGCATGAGCCAGTATTCACGCAATGAACGCAATGCGAATAGTGCGATTGTGGTTGGCATTACGCCCGAGGTAGATTATCCCGAACACGTTTTAGCGGGTGTTGATTTGCAACGGCATTGGGAACGGCAGGCGTTTTTATTGGGCGGTGAAAATTACGCAGCGCCCGCGCAATTAGTCGGTGATTTTTTGGCAGGGCAAGCATCAACAAAATTCGGAACTGTTGAACCGTCCTACACACCATCGGTGAAATTGGGCGATTTGAGTGTGGCTTTGCCCGATTATGCTATTGCTGCTATTCGTGAAGCCTTGCCAGAATTTGATAAAAAAATAAAAGGCTTTGCCATGCACGACGCGCTTTTAACAGGTGTGGAAACACGAACATCGTCGCCTGTTCGGATTAAACGTAACGAACAATTCCAAAGTTTAAACACGATTGGATTATTTCCAGCAGGTGAGGGCGCAGGTTATGCTGGCGGGATTCTATCCGCAGCAATCGATGGTATTAAAGTCGCCGAAGCGGTGGCGCGTGCGATGCAAAGTTAGGAGAAAAAATGTCAGCAGCTTGGGCAGGTGGTACAGATGCCATTATTGAACGCATGGACAAAATGACTGAATTGTTTCTTGAAGAAGCGCGGAAATCGATGTATCACGGTGAATCGGCGTTGGAATGTGAAGAATGTGGCGAACCCATTCCAGAAAAACGCCGTTTAGCCATCGCCTGTAAAACTTGTTTGACGTGCCAAACGGCATTGGAAAAGAAGCTTTAAATTAGAAAAATTGCAATTCAATTTGTCGGTTACAAACTTTCTGAATCGTTTCATAAACTTTCTGTTGGTGAAACGGTTTTAATACATAGCCTTTTGCACCTGCTTTTAACGCATTGAGTACCATTGTTTCTTGTCCGTGAGATGTAACCATGACAATTTTTGCATCAGGAAATTCGCTAATGATGGCTTGTGTTGCTTCAATACCATCCATTTTTGGCATCGTAACATCCATCGTTACAATATCTGGTTTGTACTGTTTGTAATCTTCAACTGCTTCCGCACCATCTTCTGCTGTTTTGATAACGTTATATCCTAACGTATTTAAAAGTGCCGTTAATTTTCTAACAATAATCGGCGAATCATCTACTACCATCACGTTCAATGTTTCTAAATCAGCCATTTTTTTATTACCCCGTTATGCAAAAAATTTCATTAAATAGTTTTTGTGAGCCAACCAAACTAATCGTTATTCCACCCAACGGCGTGTTTAAACTCTGTGCGTAAAACATTTTACATTTCATTTCTCGAATTATGTTTGCATCTTTCAAAATTCTCGGCGGCGTAATGCTGATACCATTTTTATCGAGCGTCAATAAATCGATGGTTGAATGTCCCAAAACCGTGTTAATTACATCGCCTGCAGCTGCTTTACGATATGTCTCAATTTCGTCATCGGCAATCCCTAACTCATCTGTCATTTCATGATAAATTGCGTTAATTAAAGATTCTTCAAAACTAAAAACTACAAGTAAATTTATTTTTCCGCCCATAATAATAACAGCTGTCATATCGAGCAAAACCAGCGCGTCTAATTCTCCGCCAGAACTGTTATTTTCGGTGGTTATAATTCCAAATTCGCTTTTAAAATAAGCACTTGTCCTTTGGGTTACAGATGCCATAACTTCAATAATGAGTTGTTTTTCTGCCAATTAACTATCCTCGTTTAAAATATCTTTTGGTAATGGCAAGGTAAAAATAAATTGTGTTCCTTGTCCACTAACTGTTTTAACCACAATATCGCCGCCCATATTTTTTGTTTCATTTAACACAGCGGCTAAACCAACACCACATCCAGCTAATTCCGTCACTTCTTTTTGAGTGCTGACGTTATCCATAAAAATCAGTTTTGCGACTTCATCGTCAGATAATTTCGCCACATCATCGGCAGTATAAAAGCCAGCGGTTATAACTTTTTGACGTACCGCATCAAGATTGATTCCCGCGCCATCATCTGCAATCGTTAATTTAATGTCATTGCTAACAACTGCCGCGTAACAAGTAATTTTTCCAATCTCATCTTTATCTGCTTCCCAACGTGCTTCTGGGCTTTCGATACCGTGAGCCACTGTATTGCGAAATACATGAACCAACGAACGCAAAAATGCTTGATAAATTTGTGGATCAATCCAAATATCTGAACCGCCTTTTATAATAATCGGCGCAACTTCTTTTTCCATATTTTCAGCCGCTTTTTGAACTACGCCATCAAAACCGCGAAACACATCTTTTAACGTCACTTTGCGTAATTTACTAATTTCATCAAGCAACGTCCTGATATTTGCCATTGAAATATCAACGAATTCACCGCGTAAAAGTTGATTGGCTAATTTTTCCATTTTTTGCGCTTGGTGACGTGTCAAAATTATATTTTCACCATGCTCTATAAAATTCGAGCCTAATTTATCCGTGATAATGGCAATATCATTATCAAAAGCGGTTTGAAGTTCATTTTGCAAAATACTATTTCCAATCTGCGTGGGCGTAACAGAATCACCTAGCGCAACTAATTCCGATAAATTACTTTCAATTTTATGCAGTAACTTAGGCGTATTCGGAAAACTAAATTGGTTTAACGTGCCTTTGTGCGTGTGAATCTCGCGGTAAAGGTCTTTAACAATTATTTGAGGTGAAATTTCAGCGGTCAAAATTTTCGGCAATACAATCAAAAAGTCACGAAACGCATGAACGACATCGAAGAAATTACGATTATCCGATACGGCAGCCACTATCAATTCGAGCTGTTTATGTTGTTTTTTAAGCGTTGCTTCAATGCGTCTTTCTTGCGTGATGTCTGTCAAAATGACCATGAATTTATCATTTTCGAGCATTTTATATTCAACGCTTAGAGTCATCTGATTTCGCTGAATTTCAACGGGTAACAATGACATCATATTTTCACGCATTGACCTATCATCCACTTCCAACGCAGATGAAATAATAGTGCGAAATAACTCCGCTTTCGTGTGGTCATCTTGAAAAAATACGTCAGCGGCATTTTTTCCTGCTGGACTTTGTGAAAGCATCGTTTCACAAGCTAAACTGTAGTGTTCGTCAATAATTAAATCTGCGCCAAACGACAAAAAACCTTGTCCCGAATTATCGAGTAAGCTGCGAAAATCTTTGTTTGCTTGTTCAATTTCTGCATTGATGGCGCGAATAAAATTCATCAATTTAAAAACAAAAGGTAACGTAATTAAAATGACAACCAATGAAGCAATAAAAGTAGCAATAAGATGTTCAATCTGATCGTCCCGAATACTTTTTGCTGATACATCAATGCCGACAATACCATCGAGTTTGCCTGATGACGTAAAAATAGGCGCGAAAGCAGATAACCAAACACCCCAATCATCTTTAGTCGTTTCGGATTCCACATAAATCGCGTCATTTTCAGGCGTGGCATTCAAAGCATTTTTTAATGTTTCCGTAACGGATTCATTTGGATAAATATCGCCCGTTGCATTCTGGTCTTTTGCTGAACCATCAACAATAAAAACAAATTCGCCGTTATCTAATTTTCGCATGGTGTAAGCATTGGTGATTTCTGTACCGCCTTCACGCATATTCCATAAATTATTTTTTAATTTCTCAAATGCGGAGCTTTTATCATCTTCGACCGTTTGTATTTTTGCGTGTAAATCACCATCAATATTTTTTGCCATCATGGTAGCAACATCACCGATTCTAAGACGTAGTTCGTCCCGCAAAAAGCGATCAAATTGAATTGATGACACAACGGTTAAAATTAAAATCCCCATTATCGTCAACCCGCAAAGCGAGTAG
>JBAXMT010000071.1:0-10702 GCA_037134135.1 Methylococcaceae bacterium
AATTTGTGGCGTGTCATTTTTGTCTTTGGCGATAACTTGTTGTACGCCACCTTTTTCAACTTTGGTGAAAACGTGCAAGGTTTTTTCTAAATCAAACGGCATCACATGAACGCCTTTTGAAACAACTTCATCTAAACGCGCTTCGCTGGCAGGTTCAACAGCCAAAACGTTTGTTGAAATTAACGCTAAACTAATCAAGGCAATTTTTTTCATGTTAATTTGCCTGAGTGGTTTTCAAATCGGCTTTTTGCCACGCATTCAAACCACCGTCCATATTGTGAACATTGGTAAAACCTGACTTTGCCAAAATATCTGCCGCTTTAGCTGAACGTGCGCCACTGCGACATTGTGTAATCACAGGTTGATTTTGATATTTTGCTAATTCCCTCAAGCGGTTTTGAATATCATTCAATGGAATATGAATCGCATTATCAATATGTCCCGCGTTCCATTCGTCATTTTCACGCACATCAATAATGACGGCATTTTGTTCTGATTGCATTTGTGCGGCTTGTTGTGGTGAAACAGCTGGCACATCAGCTAAAACTGACGAAATGCCAAATAATGACGCGAGTAAGATAATAATTTTTTTCATAATCAATCCTCTAACTAGATAATTTTTAAAGTAAAACATTGCATGGCTTGTGCCAATATCGTCAAGTCTAATCACACCGTGCTTTTTAAGCATTATATTTTTTACCTTGAACACGTTTAATGTTTTAATGAAACAAAAAGCTGTTTCTGTGAAACAAAAATCGAAACAAATGGAACAAAAATGCAAATTGATAATGTTCAAAATTTTCATGGGTTAATTAGTCGTTCACCTGCTATGCACGACGTGTTTCAAATTATTCAAACCGCAGCAGAAACTGAAGCGACTGTTTTAGTGCGTGGTGAAAGTGGCTCTGGAAAAGAATTAGTGGCTCGAGCGATTCACAATTTAAGTGGAAGACGCGACGCGCCTTTTTTAGCGGTAAATTGTGCTGCATTATCAGCAAATTTACTTGAAAGTGAATTATTTGGTCATGTGCGTGGCGCGTTTACAGGCGCAATGAAAGATCATCATGGTTTATTTCAACGCGCTCATGGTGGCACGTTATTTTTAGATGAAATTGCGGAATTGCCGATGGAATTACAGGCAAAATTATTGCGCGTGATTCAAGAACGCAATTTTTTACCTGTGGGTGGTGTGATTTCAATGCCAGTCAATGTGCGATTGGTTGCCGCAACACATCGAGCATTACGCGAAGAAGTGAAAAATGGGCGATTCCGTGAAGATTTAATGTATCGTTTGCGCGTTGTACCGATTTATTTGCCGCCATTGCGTGAACGACGTGAAGATATTAGTTTATTGATTTGGCATTTTATTGAAAAACATAATGCTGAAAATCGCCGCAAAATTGAAGAAATTGAACCTGAAGCTATGCGTTTGTTATTGGATTATTTGTGGCATGGAAACATTCGCGAACTGCAAAATGTAGTGGAATATGCGTTTGCAGTTGGGCGTGGAACGATTTTGAAATCGACTGAATTGCCGCCAGAATTTCGTGAAATTCAACCGCCGATTATTTCTGCTAAAACTATTCCGATTCAAAATGAAAAAAGCGCGATTGAACGCGCTTTAATTGAAACTAAAAATGTAAATGCGGCAGCAAAAAGTTTAGGGATGAGCCGCGCAACATTTTGGCGAAAACGGAAATTTTACGAAATTTAAAACAAAACTAATCAATAAAACGTTTGGTCAAATCACTAAACGCATCAATACGTCTATCACGCAAAAAGGGCCAGATTCGACGCACTGTTTCATTCTTTTTTTTATCGATTTCTGCAATCAATAATTTCGTTTCCGATGAATTCGCTTGTGCTAAAAATTCGCCTTGCGCTCCCGTGATAAAACTATTTCCCCAAAAATCGATGCCATTTTCAGAATTTGGTGCGAATTCAAAACCAATTCGATTACACGAAATCACAGGTAAACCATTCGCCACAGCATGACCACGTTGCACAGTAATCCAAGCATCGAGTTGGCGGGCGTGTTCTTCTTTTGTATCGTTTTTATCCCAGCCAATCGCGGTCGGATAAATCAACATTTCTGCGCCTGCCAAAGCCATTAAACGTGCGGCTTCGGGATACCATTGATCCCAACAAATCAACACGCCCAATTTGCCAATCGACGTTTGAATCGGCGTAAACCCTAAATCACCTGGCGTGAAATAATACTTTTCATAAAACGCAGGGTCGTCTGGAATGTGCATTTTGCGATATTTACCTGCAAGACTACCATCTTTGTCGAAAACCACGGCAGTGTTGTGATAAAGCCCCGCCGCACGACGTTCAAAAATCGTTGCGACAATCACAATCTGACATTCTTTCGCCAATGCCGAAAAAATATCTGTCGTTTCGCACGGAATCGGTTGTGCTAAATCAAATACCGAATGGTCTTCCGTTTGGCAAAAATACTTGCCTAAATGCAATTCAGGCAAGACCACTAAATCGGCTTTTTGCGCGGCGGCTTCACGAATTTTAGCAATCGAAAATGCTAAATTCACACCGTAATCGTCGTCATCGCATGGTTGTTGAACTGCTGAAACGATTAACTTTTTCGCCATAAATCAGCCTCGTGCTTGCTCTGGAAATTGCATCGTCATGCAATGCAAACTGCCGTATTGATGCACCAATGGACGACACGGAATCGGTAAAATTTTATGTTTGGGAAAAACTTTCGCCAAACGTTCTAACGCAATTTTATCGTTTTCATCATCGTAAACGGGGACTAAAACCGCGTGATTGATGATGAGAAAGTTTGAATAATTCGCAGGCAACGGCTCATCGTCTTCATCAAAAATAGGTGTTGGTAACGGCAATGCCACCAAACTATAAGGTTCTTCGTCGTTTGTACGGAACATTTCGAGCTGCATTTTCATGCGATGCAAACTTTCAAAATGCGGGTCTTTCGGATTGTCACAACTGGTGTAAGCAATCGTCGTCGGTGTGCAAAAACGCGCCAAAGTATCGATATGTGCGTCGGTATCGTCGCCTGCTAAATTTTCTTGTTTGAGCCACAAAATCCGTTTCGCACCCAAATGTGTTTTTAATTGCGCTTCGATTTGTTCTTTATTTAATGCGCTATTTCGGTTTGGATTTAGCAAACAATGATCAGTCGTTAAAATTGTGCCTTCGCCGTCACTTTCAACACTACCGCCTTCTAAAATAAAATCAATATCGTGATGCGCTTTGCCTTTGAAAAATTTGGCATTCGCCAATTTATGATTCAGGGCATTGTCGTTAGTAAAATCGTATTTTTCGCCCCAACCGTTAAATTGAAAATTTAAGTATTTCAACGCGCTTTCTTTTTCGACGGTCAAAAATGTCGTGTCCCGTACCCAAATATCGTTGACGGGCGCGTGAATAAATTGAATGTCCTCTTTTCGTTCAACCAATTTTTCGATGTGTTTTTGATGGGCTTCGTCACGGCAAACAATCAGTAATGGCTGATATTCGGTAATCGTGTCTGCGATGATGCTGTAAGTTTCTTCGACGGATTCGAGGCGGTCACTAAAATCGCCTGTTTCGTGTGGCCACGCGATTAAAACGGCGGCTTGTTTTTCCCATTCGGCTGGAAATCTGGTCATTGGTTTTTCCTTTTTAATTTTTATAATTTAGTCGTTGTAAGCCATAAATCATGCTTATTACACAAGCTCAAAACGTGTAGCGTGCCGCTGTAATTCGGTAAATTAAACGTTGATTGTGCAATTTTATCGGTGGTTGGATTGAAAAAATGTTCGTCCAAAAACTGATAATTTTTGTCGAGCAAAACGTGTTTCACAATGTAATGTTCAAAACCATTCATTTCGTGAGCGGTAGTGACTTTCACAGTCGATTTTTCAATTTCAACCGTTGGCAAATGCGTAGCAATTTTTCCTGCCCAACGTCCTGCATTTTCTTTCGTGTAAAACAATCCACCTGCACCAATAATTCCAGCTGTTTTTGTTTCAGCCGCCAATAAAGGTGTGGCGTTCAAAGTCATTAAACCCGCGCCCGCTAAACCTAAGCGCATAAAATTACGTCTGTTCATTTCGTCCCCTAAAATTAAAAATTATTCTTCGCCCGCAATTGACAATTGTTCAATCAAAATCGAACCCGTGCGCGTATTGCCACGCAAATCGACATCGTTACCGACCGCAACAATGCCTTTAAACATCTCTTTTAAATTCCCTGCAATCGTAATTTCTTCGACGGCATATTGAATCACGCCATTTTCAACCCAAAAACCTGCCGCGCCGCGTGAATAATCGCCGGTCATCATTTTCACGCCTTGCCCCATCAATTCCGTGACCAATAAACCTGTGCCGAGCAATTGCAACATCGATTCAAAATCACCACCTGTTGGCGTAAGCGTTAAATTCCGCACGCCACCTGCGTTGCCGGTACTTTTCAAACCCAATTTTTTTGCCGAATAAGTGCTTAAAACGTAATCCTGCAAAATTCCACCTCGCACCAAATCACGGTGGCGCGTCATCACGCCTTCGCTGTCGTACATCGCACTGCCTAAGCCGCCGATTAAATGCGGTTGCTCGTGAATGTGAATAAATGACGGGAAAATTTGTGTGTTCAGCGCGTCGAGTAAAAACGTTGATTTGCGATACAAACTGCCGCCCGAAATCGCGCCAATAAACGAACCTAACAAACTGCTGGCAATTTCTGCACTGAATAAAACAGGGCATTGACGCGGACTTAAACTACGTCCGCCCAAACGGCGCAATGTACGTTCAGCTGCGATAATGCCGACTTCTTTTGGTAATTCTAAAAACTCTGCATTTCGCGCCACGCTGTACCAATAATCACGTTGCATTTCGTCGCCACGTTGCGCTAACACCGAGCAACTCAACGAATGTCTTGAACTCAAACGTGCTTGCAAAAAGCCCAAACTGTTTCCCATGACACTCAAACCTTTGTGAGTGCTAATCGTTGCGCCTTCGGAATTGCTAATATCTTCGTGATAGTTTCGCGCCGCATCTTCGCATTCAATCGCCATTTCAATTGCTTTTTCAGAAGATAAATCCCACGGATGATACAAATCTAAATCAGGAAATTCGGTTGCCAATAAATCGGCATCGGGTAAGCCCGCGCAATCATCTTCACTGGTATAACGCGCAATGCTACACGCTGCACTAACAGTTTCTTTTATCGACGTAGGTGATAAATCTGTTGTGCTTGCTACGCCTTTTCGATTACCAAAATAAACTGTTACCCCTAAACCTTGACTGCAATGGTGTTCAATCGTTTCGACGACACCCAAACGAGCTGTCACCGATAAACCATCATCAACACTCAAACCTGCTTCTGCCGCTGTCGCACCTTGTGCTTTCGCTTCGTCTAAAAGTTGTTGAACGGTGTTTTTTAATTCTGCAATGCGTTCATTCTGCACAAATAAATCCTTTTAATGTTTTGACGCGGCGGCATCAACCGTGCGTGTTTTGTTAATGAAAATGTTTTTGAGGCGGTCTAATGCGGAATGCAACGTCGTATCCATCACGGTTTCGTTACCGATTGAAACAATAATTCGTGTCAATTCAGGCATTTTGTTTTTGGTAGACGCAATGTAAATCGGTTGCACATACAAAATCGTATTGCCCATTGGCAAAATCACCATACGTCCCATTTCAACTGACGAACCATTTTGATCCCAAAGTGTGAACTGTTCTGAAATTTCTGGGTGCTGTTGTGTCAATGCTTCAATTTGTTCAGGGCCATTTACTTGTACATCTTTCCCAAATTTAAACACGGTGATATTTGGTTTGTAAGTGCCGCTACAATTCACTTTATCTAACGTACTAGCCATGCCGATCATACTTAAATTATTGCGATTTACAGGAGTCATTGGATTGATTAACACAAATTCCTCGGTGTCGTTACAGCTTCCAAAATCCATCGTTTGATAATAAGGCAATACAGGTTTTTCACGGACATTGGCGTATGCCCACGTTTCCGCTTGCTCGTAAAAAAGCTCTGGCGTAGTTTGATGATACCGTGCGTACATTTGCATTTGAAGCGTGTATAAATCACGCGGATAACGTAAATGTGATTTTAATTCAGCAGGCATTGTTTCTAAAGGCTTAAACAATTTTGGATACGCACGATTGTACGCATTGGCAATCGAATCATTGTTATCAACCAAATAATAATCCACATCACCATCAAACGCATCGACAACGATTTTCACTGAATTGCGAATGTAATTGAAGGGCTGTGTACCATTCAAACTTTCGTTCACCATTGGTTTTGAGACAGGATATTTATCAGACAATGTGTAAGCATCTTGAATCCAATAAAAACGGTTTTTTGTCATCACCAAATAAGGATCTTTGTCTAAATGTAGAAATGGCGTGAGTTTATGAACGCGCTCTGTAATGTTACGGTAAATTTTGAGCTTGCTATCGCTAGAAATGTTGGTCGAAAAAAACAGTTTTTCATCCGCTAATTTAAACGCAAATAACGCTTTTTTAAATGTCGAAGTAAATGGAATTCCGCCTTCACCATGATAGGCTTTTTCTTCGTGAGGTTCTGTGCTGGCAATGCCAATAACATTTAATTTATTTGGGACAATTGCGTAATCGTATTGTTCTTGACCATAATAAATATCAGGGTGTTCGACTGTTAAATTTACATCTGTGTACATATTTAAATCGCGTAAATACCATGTCAACGGCGCATCAGCATCTTGTGCGGCAGGTGTAATCACTGCACCGTAACCGTGTGTGTAACGTAAATGACGATTTTCCCAGTTTTGCGCTTCTTTCGGTAATTTAGATATATTCACTTCGCGTGTAGAGATATTCACTTGACGTAAATGGTCAGAAATAAAATAACGATCTTCATCTACCGATAAAAATTTGTAATACGGGCGAATTTCTTGCAGTTGTTTATAACTGTAAATAATGTATTCACGATCCCAAACAGGGATATTTTCAAAATGCTTTTGTGAACTCCACGTTTCAATATCTTGCGCGGCATCAAGTTTCACGGTCATTTCAACCGTTTTGACATTATTCAAATCATAAGCCCCCAATGTTGCATCGATGTTGTGCTGCATAAACGGTTTTTCGGTTTTGACGGGATTTGGATTCACTACAAAACGCTGCAAAGTATCAGGGATAAATTGCAAATTTGGTACTTGCCAAACGACCAAAAATAACAACATCGAAATCCACAACGGTTTGCGATTATCGTGTTTTTCAGAATGAACAAATTGAATCGCTACCAGCGCAAAAATCAAAAATGTCGCCATCGCCGCCCAAATTAACGGTAGCTGATAACGGATTTCAATAAATCCAGGACCAAAAAAAATCGGTTCGTGATTATTTGTATAAAGTAGCGAAAAGCGTTCAAGCATGAATCCCCAAAGTACCGATGCAACGACAAAACCAATTAACAACGTCAAATGAATTTTCGCGCCTTTTGGATAACTTTTTCGTTGATCTGGGATGTAAGTGTGTTCGAGCCAATACAACACGCCAACCATAATGAAAATGAGTAATGTTGTAATCAGCAAACCTTGTTGAATCAACTGATACGTCGGATACGAGAGCATATAAAAACTCACGTCATGTTCATAAACGGTTTCCGTCACACCTGATGTGCTACCGAAAAAATACAAGAGTGTCGATTCCCATTCGCTATAAAACGGCGAGGCAATAATTAACGCTAACAAGAGTGAAATAGGTGTGTAAATTTTTACCGAACCATTCATAAACGTATCGGCAAAGGCTTGGACACGTTTTTTCTCATTGCCAATCAACAAATCTTCATCAACGTTTAAACCTAAATAACGTGAGGCAATCCAAAAATGACTAAAGAAAATAAGGAAAAATACTAATGTCACGCCACCCGAAAGAAAAAATTTATACAGTAAGCGTAGCCAAAAATAGGATTCGAGTTTTAGTGAATCGTACCACCACCAATCCACGAAAAAATCGATAAAAATGAAATGAAAGGCGACGAATAAAACTACTGCCAAAGCGATGATTCCGCCCAGCAACGCGGGTAAAAATTTCAAATTCCGCATGGAGTTCCTCTTAAAAATGGAAAATAATATGTTGTGGCTATTCTAACTTAAATGCCGCGATAACCCGAAGTAATTGGATAGCGTCTATCCCGTCCAAATGCCCGCTCGCTTATTCTAATTCCAACAGCCGATTGACGACGTTTGTATTCGCTTCTATCGACTAACGAAATCACACGCTTCACATCTTCGGGTGAAAATCCTGCGGCAACAATTTCATCAGCGGATTGGTTTTCTTCAATGTAACGCGCCAAAATTGGATCTAGGATTTCATAAGACGGCAATGAATCCGAATCTTGTTGATTTGGCGAAAGTTCAGCGGATGGCGCACGCGTCAAAACACGTTCTGGTATGACTTGAGAAAGCGAATTTCGATAACGCGCTAATTCATAAACTAATAATTTTGGTACATCTTTAATTGGTGCAAAACCGCCGCACATATCGCCATATAACGTTGCATAGCCCACGCTCATTTCGCTTTTATTACCTGTTGTTAAAAGCAATTTTCCTTGTTTGTTCGACATCGCCATTAAAACAACACCGCGACAACGTGCTTGGATATTTTCTTCTGTTGTGTCGGCGGGCGTATTTTCAAACGTCGCGGCGAGCATTCCAGTAAACGCTTTCACCGCTGGTTCAATCGGAATCGAATGGTATTTCACTCCCATGATTTCAGCTTGAATTTTCGCGTCATCGTTGCTCATTTCAAGCGTGTATTTTGACGGCAACGAAACGGCTTCAACATTCTCCGCACCTAACGCATCAACCGTTATCGCTAAGACTAATGCGGAATCAATACCGCCTGATAATCCTAAAATTGCGCCTTTAAAACCATTTTTGCGAACGTAATCCGACGTTCCTCGCACTAACGCTTTGTAGATTAAAGCAAATCCCTCCCAGCCTCCCTTTTGAAAGGGAGGAGCAAAAGAAAGCCCCCTTTTTGAAGGGGGTTGGGGGATTTGCTTTAAAGGCTGACCATTTTCAAATTCCACTATGCTAATTTGCTCAACAAATTCTTCCGCTCGAAAAACGATTTTACCCTCTGCATTTGTGACAAACGACGCGCCATCAAAGACTAATTCATCTTGTCCACCAACGGCATTCACATAAACAATAGGTAATTGAGCTGTTTTTGCGTGTGAACAAATTAACGCTTCTCGTTGTTGGGCTTTGCCAACATGGAACGGTGAAGCATTCAGCGTTAATAAAATTTCAGCTCCAGCGTCTTTCGTTGCTTGCACAATGTCAGAATGCCAAACATCTTCGCAAATACTCAAGCCAATAAATTGACCTTTGAACTCAAATACGCACGGTTTTTCACCAGCTGTAAAATAACGTACTTCGTCGAATACACCGTAATTCGGTAATTTTTGCTTGCGATACACCGCAGAAATACAGCCTTCCGACAACACCGCTGCACTGTTATACAAATTTTTCCCATCGAATTCTGGAAATCCCACCACAATTCCAACGTCTGGCGCGATGTTTGCTAACTCAAATAAAGCATTGTTCGCTGTCAAAATAAAGTCACGACGAAGTAGTAAATCTTCGGGTGGGTATCCTACGAGCATTAGTTCGGGGAACACAATTAAATCAATGTCTGAACGATTTCGGACTGCGGTCACAGTTTCAACAATTAGGTTAAAGTTGGTGGTGATATTGCCGACTAAACTGTTAGTTTGAATAAGCGCGATTTTTAAGGTCATAACTTTAAAAGTAAAAAGCGAAGGGAAAAGATTCTTTTGTAATCATAACTCAAGCACCGCTTTTTGTACTGACGATTTCATACCCTAAATTTTATTTTTGAAACAGATGAACAACATGAAAATTAAACAAGAAAAAGCCAGTGATGCAAATTCTCGTTGGTGGAATTTTATTGAGACGTTAAGTGATGAATTTATTCGTCAAACAGGTGTTGGACTTTATACACACATAACGCCACTTGATGTGCGTCATGTATATAAAGATTTCCAACAAAAACAAACGCCTATTCGTAGTTTTACGCGCGAATATGTTCGACCTTATGTTTAGTCGTTTTTAATCGGGACGCTTTGCTTGTTATTCAAGTTAGCGCGTTAATTTTTAATTTTTGATTTTGGTTATTTCGTGAAAACATTAATTACTTTTTCAACAAATACTTTACCGTGGTTTAAGCGATTACTTTTACCAACCGCGATTGCAGCATTATCGGGCTGTGCGGGCGATATGGATATTCGACCTGAAGAACCTGTTGCTCCACGCCAGATGATAAAACATAGTGGCACTACACCAGCGGTTGATTATGCGTTGAGTTTACAAGGCACTCCGTATATTTATGGTAAAGCCTCGCCCGAAGAAGGTTTTGATTGCAGTGGTTTTGTGAAACACGTTTATGATAAAAATGGCGTGTATCTACCACGCACGGTGAAAGAAATGTCGAATGCACTTACGCCTGTGCCGAATAACAATATCCATTCGGGCGATTTGTTGTTTTTTAATACGTCGGGGAAATCTGCGTCACACGTCGGCATTTATGTAAATGAAAGCAACTTTGTTCACGCGCCAAGTTCACGCGCTGGAAAGGTGATGGTGTCTAGTTTGAAGAATAATTATTGGCGAGAGCGTTTTATTGATGCTCGCCGCCCACAAAATCATTAATAC
>JBAXMT010000072.1:0-10680 GCA_037134135.1 Methylococcaceae bacterium
TAATGCTTTAGTGGTCGTAACAAGATTATCCATAACCGTTTTATTTTCGGGCGTGAGCGTCCCTGAAAATGTCGGTGATGTAACAATTCCTGAGCGAATTTCTTCGAGCTTGTCGTAAATCAT
Organism: Methylococcaceae bacterium; assembly: GCA_037134135.1. Taxonomy (GTDB): domain Bacteria; phylum Pseudomonadota; class Gammaproteobacteria; order Methylococcales; family Methylomonadaceae; genus UBA10906. The sequence continues at coordinate 124 of JBAXMT010000072.1, forward strand.
TTGTTGGATATTAACGCTATCGGGCAAAACACTTACTTTGTCGATAACGCCTTGCATTAAATCCTGTCCTGCTTTACTTGAACCATAAAAATTCTTAATTGAATTCATGTAAGCGTCGGCAGATTGCGTAATTGAACTCATGGCTAATTTTTTGTCTTCAACACTATTTGGCAAGTTAATTCGGAGCATTAAAGCGTCAAATGCTTTTCCTGCATTAACCAGTTGTGTTTGTGTTGAACCTAATTGCGTGACTTTTTGATTATTTACCCAACCCGATATGCTGGTTGAGAAATCAGTCATGTATTTCGAGGCATTGGAGAGTTTTTGGGTATCGAGAAGCGCGTCATTAAATCGTTGTAGATTTGCAGTTGTAAGCTCTAAATCTTTTCCTGCTACTTGATGTTCATGCGCCCATTTTGCGAACGCAGTTGTTATGCGACTATCCAACCCCGTTATTTTTTCAGAATCATCTAATCCTGCAATAACAATATCACGAGCGCGTTGTGTCGTTTCGGTAGAGCTAGTGATTTGTTTTAAGATTGATTCTTGAATGCTTTGGGTTTCTTTTGATTTATCCGCCATTGCATCAATTAAAGTAATAATCGAGTTTGCTGCCGTAACCGTTTCCGCTGATAGATTTATTGAAGGTTGTGCCGCCTCTTCTGCTTTAGCCTTTGCCGCGTCAAATTCTTTTCTACTAGAAAAATCGCCTACTGTTGCCGCTAAATCAGCATGACCTTGAGCGGATGTTGCTGAATTACCGCCGAATAAAGACTTCATGACACCACCGCGCCATGTATTAAAATCAACATCAGCGCGGAGTTTATTCGCTTCTTCCATTGTTGTTGATTCATTAAGCGATCCAAATGTTGGATTTGCTAATAATGAAGTCATGTATGGTTTTTGCGCCGCACTAATTACGCCAGTATGAACAAATGCCATATCTGCTGCATTTGATACTTTTGTTGTTGCGAATTGATTGGTTGAAACGCTCGCGGTAGTAGCGGCTGTTTTCGCATGCTCAATAACCGCTAAGGAATCGGTTTTTAATTTATCTAATTCTGCTTGGGATAGCGATGCGCCTTTGCTTAGGCTATTTAAAACATTAGTGAAGCCAGATGTATCAACGCTTGTTGTTTTTGCATTTGCAATAAAATCAGTGTCGGCTAAGATTTTTGTTAAATCCTCTTTTGCATTATCAGTTTTGACACTTTTTGGAGTAAGCTTGTTAGCAATAACATCGAGGCTTGCGGTGAGGTTTTTTAATCCACCTGCCGCGCCAATCATTTGCTGGCTGAAAATAACCAAGTTTTCGCCTGTTAAGCCTGTTTCTAGTCCCGCATTTCTAAACGCATATTTAACAGATGTCGCATCGACCATTAAGCGATTCATGGTTTCGGCTAACGTTTCGCCCATTTGTTGAAATTGCTTTGTGAATCCGCCCAACATATATTCAATCATTTTATCGAATGACATTGAGTTGTAATTATCAAATGCCTTTTTAATTTCGTCATCTTTCAAGCCAAACGTTTTAATGAATGCAGCGGGGATGTTGTACGCACTGAGTTTCTCAATCCCTTGTGTCAAATTAAGCCCTAAATAATCCCAATAAGCTAACGTGGCTTTTCCCATGCTAGAGAAAATTTTGCCCATGCCACTAGCAATAGAATCATCGAGAGCGGATAGCACCTCGCTAATTTTGCGCGTGGTTTTAAACCAGCTTGATTTTTTCTTTTCAATTGTTGTAACAACATTGCCATCAATAACACCTAAATCCATGACAGAACCAAGCGTTTGTTCGTTGATTCTTACACCGCCACCAACTACGGATTGTGTTACTTTTCCGAATAATCCGTTGCCTATAAATTTACCAATTCCGCCCAAAATATCGCCAATAATTGGAATCTTGCTTAATACGAATGACGTTATTAGTCCTGCTGCACCAAACATAATAAAGTTTAATGCCATCATTTTCATTGAATTGTCGTTAGGATGACCGGGTTGCGCCGTTTCTAACTTAACGCCACCTCCACGAAACATATTTATTAGCATCGAACTTTGTGCTGTGCCTAAGTCTTTAACTGCGCTCGTGATATTTTTTAATTCTGGATATTGCTTTTCGCTAATGTCGTTAAGCGTTTTAGTAATGTTTGAAATAGATTCGGATTGTTTATTTGAATCACCTAAAACCGTGCCTGTAGTTTTGGTACTTTCTTGGATTGCGCAGCTTGTTTTTGAGCCTCCAGTCATTGCCACGCCTAAACCTGCCATTACCGCGCCCATTGCTGCGACACCTGCAAAACCCGCCCAACCACTTTGACCAAACATAGCCGCCGCACCTGCTGCAATATCAACCACCATTTTCTTCGCTGACATTGCCATCGAAATAACAGCCAAACCCATTTCAACGCCGTGAAAGGCACGCGCAGCTACGGATTTTTGATTAAACATTTTCGCCGCTGCACCCGCAACAGACATTGCGCCGTTAATTTCTGTTTGAAATGATTTTGTATCGTAGGCTTCTTTTTCTTTGGCAAAACCTTTGGTGGCTTCTGCTTTGTCGGATTCTGATTTAGTCGAATCTGCCATGAACTTATTGTAATTTTCAGCGTAAGCAGCATGGTCAGTGTTGAGCTTCGACATTGCATCACCAAACGATGATGCTGCACTGGCAACCGCACTAATTCCACCCAACAAACCATCAAACGCCATTTTCCCGCTGTCGCCGAATTGGTTTAATTTTTCGATTGCCTTGTCAGTTTGGTCATTGAATTTCGCTAATTCTTTTGATGATTCATTGATGTTTTTCTTGTCAATTACTTCGGATGCTTGATTGACGGGGATTTTAGGAATTTTCGCGTCGGGATAAGCGTCAGCAACATTATTCATCAAACTCGCATTCGCATTGGCAACATTTAAACCGTGTTCTTGTGGCGTAATTGCTCCGCGTGTAAGGTTGTTTTTTGATTCTGCGACGATTGAATTGTAGTCGCCGACGTGTTCAAGGTATTTTTTGTGGCGTTCTAATTCATCGTTATAGGCTTTCAAATCAACGGTATTTTTCTCGAATTCAGCAGCTATTTTTTGTTGATTCAATAAGAATGTTTCAGGTGATAAATCCTTTTGGACTGAACGCAATTCAGCCATTGATTGCGCGTATTCTTTGAATGGGTCTTTGCCGTTGAATTTTTCGACTAATTGTTGATGCTCGTCGGCGGCTTTTTTGGCTGCTTGTGCGGATTCGGTAGCGAGGTGTTTTTGTTCAGCAGCCGCTTCTTTTAAAGCGTGAGTATGACCTTGTTCTAATTTTGCTAGGTCGCTGACTTCACCACCTAATTGCTTATAAGCCTCGACTAATTGTGGCATTCCTTTCTGGGTTTCTTTTGGCTGTAATGCCATAGAAAAAACACCTTCTTTTGTTAATCGTAGATGTCCTGCGTTCCACAGTGTCCAAAACTTTTGTAAGTCATAACCTGATTTTTCCCACACATCAGCAATCATTTTCATCCCAACTTCAACAGACTTTTTTTCGTCAGCTAAAATTTCTTGCGTTGACGTACCGCGTGCTTTTAAATTGCTGGGCATGATTTGAAATAGACCCGCCGCACCGACAGGGCTAATTGCTTGATTGTTAAAAGTAGATTCAACCGATGCTAATGCTTTAGGTAGATTTGCGGGAATGTTGTATTTTTGCGCTTCGATTTCAATTAACTTCGATTGATAATCTTTCATTTTTTCTAACTTGCCAGACATTAGCTTTTTAATGGCATCACTATCGCCGCGCTCAATCGCCTTGTTGGTTTCATTTTGTGCTTGAATTTCTTGCGCTTGTTTTTTAGCGAGAGCATCTTTTTCCATAAATGCGATGTCATCAATGCCTTTTTGTTTTGCGGCTTTTAATGATGCAATTTGGGTTTGAATTTGTTCAGGCGAATCTAAAAAGCCTACTTTTTGCAATCCAACACTAATGAATGAATGTTTTTGATTTGATAGTTTTTCCTGCAAATCAGCAATTTGTGCGTCAATTGAATTACTCATTAGCTTAGTAAAATGCTCAAGCGTTGCTGATAACAAACCGAGCATATTCTTAATCATGCCTTCGCTTTTGTCGCCCATCAAAACATCGACAAATCCACTCCACGCACTGCCTAATCCTTCGATTTGTCCGCGCATAGTTTCCATTGCTTTTGCGCTTGAACCGCTCGACATTTTGAATAACAATTCGAGTGCTTTATCCATCGTTTTATTATTCAGCTCACCCGCTTCCATCATTTTGATGATTTGACCTGCTGATTTACCCGTGACCTCTGTTAATAAGCCATACAAAGGAATGCCGCGCTCAATCATGGCGTTAGCATCTTGCGCGTGCAATGCGCCCTTCATCATTGCCTGACCAAATTGCCGAATAACACCTGTTAGCATATCAGCCGTGCCGCCAAATTTAGAGGCTACGTCAGTCCAGCCACGCATTGATTTTTCACTGGTATCCAAACCGCTATTTTTCAAAAGCAAAAACGCTTTGGTGATTTCATCGATAGATTGTGGGGTTTCTTTGGCTATTTTTAGAATTAGCGAAAATGCGTTATTGGCTGCGGCTAATGATGGCATCGTCATATCAAGACGCGCTCGCAAGGCTTCAATTTCAATATTGATTTGAAGGATATTTTTTGCAAGTTGCGCCAAACCTGCTATGCCTGTTACTACACCAAGCGCACCTAAAACAGAATTAAGTGAACGCATTGAACCCGCCGCTGCATTACTGGCACGCTCATTTTCCGTTAGACTTTGATTTAAACGCTGGATTGAACTTGTTGCTGTATTTGATTGTGAGCTTAAACCTGAAATTCCCCCAGTCATAGATGCAATGGCGGAAGTTGTTTGACCTGACCATCGACCTAAGTTTTGAACGCCGCCAGATAGTGATGCAATACCGCTATTTGCTGCGTTTCCTGCAACACCTAAATTATTAACCGCCTGAGTTGCACCATGAATTACCGACGTGGCTTGTGTGGCATCAGCACTGATGCGAATAACTAAACTTGATTGACTGGACATTAGACTTCTCGCAATTCTTTTAACGGATCGGGTTCTTCAATTTTCTTTGCGGCTTCTTGCATCGAAATAAAGGCTTGTGACATTTGGCGCAAGGTTTGAACACCTAACGGTGTGGGCGTGATTTGCATCAAACTCGCCCATGCTTGAATCTCTAAAAAAGTGATAGTGACTGCACCCATGCCATTGGAGTTATAAAAACCGATTTCATTTATCCATTCGGCTAAATAGGCAAACTCACTATCAATTTCGGGTAACTTCAAAAAATCATCGACGTAGGATTGGGTAAAAATACAATCTGCTCCTTCGCCGATACTGTTGGTTTTAGCCGCTAACTCAATTTCTTTTGCGCGGCTAATTTTCTCTGCGTCTTTGTCTTCGTTATCAACGGGCGTGTGTAACCATGCCAGTTTTTTTGCGTAACTAATTAAGCGACTAAGGTTTTTTTTACAAACTTCGCACGGTCTGAAATGGCTTTGTCGATTTGCGTAATAAAATGCGGTTCGTCGCGTAACAACGCTTCTAAATTTTCGTCGTTGAACAAAATTTCTACGCCGTCATCTTCAACGTCATGCCAATCAGTCACAACGGCTTTGGTCAAAAACACGTCACGATTTGCTTGTTTAGCGGGCGTGTCTTTTTCGCGTCCTGCTTGAATGGCATTTAAAGATTCACGAATATCGAATAACGCTTTTTTGTACACTTTTGAATCTTGACCGTGCGCTTCCATCGTGGCTTGTTTGCCCGTGATAGACGAAATGATTTTGTTGCCTTCGTGGTCAACCAATGGAATCAAGATAGTGTTTTCAGCGTTTTGTGTAACGTTTAAAGTACGAATGCCCATGATGTTTTTCTCTAAAAAGTGGATTAAAAAAACCGCGTCACGAAATGTCACGCGGCTAAGGCGTTAATTAAGCTGGGTTATATTCTGCTGAGAAAATCAACGGAAGTTTGGCTTTCACGGTTGAAAATGCACTGTTCGCACCGCGTGCTTTTTTCAAATCAGTGACAATACCGCAGCCATACCAAATTTCACCGCTGGTATGTGTGACGCGAATTACGCGCTCTGGGGTTGCCATATCGTCTAATGCTAATTGCAACGCCATTTGTCCCGCATCCGCAGGAACATTTAAATAGTCCACTGTAAATTCACCTTCATCGGCTGTACCTTTGCCTTTGTAGGTTTGATTTTCGTTAATCAATTCCGCTGAAATCGTTTTGTAAGTTTTACCTGTTTCACCTGCGGCGGTGATTTTTCCAATCGCGGCAGCGGTAATTGGATTTGCTACACCTGTTAATGCGTAACTGGTTGGCGTATTTGCTTGCGACAAGCTAAGAACACCCGCATTACTATCAAATGCAAACGTTAAACCTGTGGTAATTGCGCCTGTTGGTAACGCGCCGCTGGTTGTAATCAGCATGACTGTTGCAACGGTAGCTGTGTTCACGGTTGAATAAAAGCGACCTGTTGCCCCGTTGGTGTGCGTCCAAGTACCTGTTAAATAATTATCAACATTGCTTGCTGTGAATGTACTTGCTGCACAAGTAATCGTCCCAGACGCGCCGACAGAACCCGTTAAATAATTCGTAAATGCGGTTACTCTTTGTGCTTCGGTTGTTGCATTTTTAATCGCAGTTGAAAGCGCGGTCATTGCCGCTGCGTCGTAAGATACAATCTCAATAGTTGTTCCCTGTAAGGAAAACGGTTTTGTAATAGCCATTGCTAAATCCCTCTTAATTTAAAAATAAATAATCTGTGGTGAACACGTCCGCCCAAAAGCGGTTTAAATCGAATGAACCTTCACTGCGTCCAGCTAAATACTCGATTGGAATATCTGCTGCAGACGGTTTCCAACCACATAACGCCGTCATGATTTCAAGGCGTGTTGGTTGTAAATCATCATGTGCCGCTTTCCCCGTTCCATCGCGTTGATTACTGATAATCACCATCACGCCGATTTGCACGGTAATTGTTTGAGCAACACCGTTCATTACTTGGTTTGAATCGGCTTTGTTGGATAATTCCACGACATAAGCGCAAGGTGTTAAAAAGGTGTTTTGCTCTAACGCCAAATCGTAATCCGCTGCACCCGCCACACGACTTTTCAACAGCGGGCATTCGGATTTCAAACGGTCAATGACTTCTTGAATGTTCATTTATGATCGCCGACCGAATACGTTTTTGTTTGAAGTCATGGTGGCTTCGTTGGTGTTAATTTGAGCGGTATCGGTTGCTGCAATCGGTAACTTAATCGTTCCTTTCGCTACCTGCTCAAAATAATGAATTACTGCCTCGTAACGTTTCTGCACGTTTGGGGTTGGCTGACGAGCTTGTAAATAAAATCGCGCAATGTCACACGCCTTTTGATTTAACGTTGCAATCGGATTAACAAATGGCAGGTTGTAACGTCCCGCCAAATAACCATCAATTTCAGCGTCGGTATCACTTAAAGCGCGTTCAACGGTTGTCACGTTAATCACGCCTAAGTTATCAACGTCTGTTAATTGAATCAGCTCGATTTCAGTGAACCGCTCAATTAAATCCTGTTGCGTGCAGTACGCCATTAGTCAGCCTTCGCTGGTTTTTTGTCCGATTCAAAAACGCTTAACATCGGTTCATCTTTTAGAATTTCGAGCTGTTCCTTAGTGAAGGCTTTGTCATCGTGTTCGACTTGTTCGGTGGGGTGAAAAATGCCGCAACGATAGAAGCCATTTGTTGGTTTCGCGCTAATTAAAATCATGACTACACCAACCAAGGCGTGACTAATAACGTCGCAGTACCGCGCAACGTGTTCGACGTGTTGTTAATCATTTCAGCATTCAATAATTGCAATGCCGCTGCTTCTAAACTTGGTGGTACGACTAACAAAGTCGGGTTGATGTTTAACACACGACCGTTATCGCCTTTCAAGCTACGCATTGCGGCACGAGCGGCAGCGTAATTGGTTAAGTCGAGGGTTTGTTTTGACGCATAGGCTAATTGCGGCAAGCCATAACCGACATTGACGCGAGCATCTACGCCGTAACGGAATTTTTCAGTATTGAAAACCACTTCGTCATCGAGTTTATCCATTGCCACAAATTTGTAATCACGGCGTTTCTGAAAAATAATCGGTTTCAGTGCTTTGGACGCATCAATCAAGAACCACGGTGTACTCGCACCACCACCATGATTTGAATAAACGGTTGATCCAACTGGGTGATCCGTGTCAAAAAAGTATTGACCATCAAAACAAGCGTTGGTGAATCCGTTTTTGAGCAAGTCGAACACCAATAAATCAGGGTGTGCTTTTGCGTCTTGACCTAATTGCGCCATCATTGGCGTATAAACACCAAAGCTATCGTCTTCAATATCATCACGGTCAATGCCGATGGTGTTTTCAAACTTGCGGTTTTTGATTGAATAATCAGAAGCCGCTAAGTTTTGAATAACACGATCACCTAACCATTCACGAAAGCCTGTGGTTTTACCCATCCATGCGTAAGTTTCGCTCGAATGTGTTGAGGCGGTTGTCATGGCGATTTTGTCGTAATCGCTCGGTGCATCATTGAAAGCGTTGTTGAAAGTGGTATTGAAACCGACTTGCAACGCTCGGATATTTGCTGAGGTTAATTGCATTTTGTTTTCCTAAAGTTAGATTTCAATCCAAACGCCGTCCGCATCAACATCACGGATAATCCCTGCGATTGATTTGCCTGTCGCGGTTAAGCACACGGTTTGGTCATCGGTTAAATAAGCCGTCGCACCATAATTGGCAACGGTAATAGATTCACCATTGACGAATTTAAAACAGCCGCGTTTCACTTGAATGTTGATTGCGCTGGCAATGCCCGCCGAGTTATCCGCCAATTGTTCAGCACGTCCGACGCATTTCAAAGTTGTCGATGTTGAAGCGGGTACAGCTAAACCACTCGCATTCACGCAAACAATTGAACCTTGATGAATCTTGGTTGATGCAGCAACAGGAAAGCTAAAAAGCAAACTTGCCCGTTCTTTGGTGTCACGATTTGCAGCTAATGCGGTCATTATTTCGCTCCTTTAGTGGCGATAAATTGGTCATGCGCGATGCCCATTGCAGAACACACCGCGATTTCTTCAGGTGTTAATTCGGGTTCAGGTTCGCCCGCTGGTGGCGTTCCGCCTGTTTGCGTACCCGACAACGCGGCAATCGGTGTGGCTTTATCTAAAAATGCTGATAACGCTTCATGCGACAATGACTTTGCCCAATCGCTTAAAGCTGGCGTGATTCGACCGTCAGACAAGCCAACTTTCACTAAATCATCGACCGCGTTTTGATTGATGCGCGAATTCAAAGCGGCGATTTCTTGTTGCAATTCGAGTACAGCAGCAACAGGAACGTGTTGTGATAAATCTACGGTGGGTACTTCAACTGCACACGCTGCGGTTTTTTTGGCTTCGGCTAATTGCGTTTCTAATTCGGCAATTCGCGCTTTTAATTTGTCAATTTCTTCCATTTTGGAATCCTGTTGTGTTGAAAAATAATCAGTGGCTAACGCGCATAAATCCTTCATTGAATCCAACGCGGGGTTATTGGTTAATGCCGCCATCAATACCTTGATGACTTCGCCCGTCTTGGGGTTGAATTGCAGCACGGGCGAAATGTAGCGGTATTCTTTGGCTTGAATTGCCAAGGCAGCGGTTTCTGTCCATTCAATTTTTGTTGCGAATAAACCCAATCCTTCGCGGTATTGCAGATCTGAAAACCAACCAGCCGCAGGTGCAGGCTGTCCGTTTTGTTTTGCGTAAAGTGTTTGGTGTTCATAATCGATAACAAAAGCATCCGCTTGTGAATTGGCAAGTTGAACCACAGCTTGTGCGTTTTCATTATTTAAAATCCAACCGTTTAGCCCGACAGGTCGCCCGTCTTTTGCTTTGAAAATTCCAGCAGGCGTGAGTTGAATTTCAGTTGGAACAGTTCCGCCCAAATCCGTTGAACATGCTGCTAATGTAATGAGTTCTTTTTTCATGGAGCGATTTTGCACGGATTGCAATGTTTATTACACGAAGCACTGCTATAGATTTGATGCTAGTTTTTAGGCATAAAAAAACCACCATCCAGTGTTGGAGGGTGGTTTTTGGTGGGGCATTTTGGTTTAGTGTGTCAAATGGCTTTCAAGCATTTGCAAAATTTCAGTTTCCCAATTTCGTGGCAAGGTTTGATTCGGGAAAAACGGGCGCGGTGTCAGTTTTGAAGTGCCGAATTGGTGAAACGCGGCATATTCTGTATCTGTCGTGACTTCGGCGAAATTACTGCCCGCGTGAAAGGCAATTGAGCTTCTTAATTTTCCTTTATCCTGCAAAATCTTATAAGGTGCTGTGCCGCGTCGTTGCTTGATTGTTTGTGGTGACAACGGTTTCCAATTGATGCCGTCGGGCGACTTTTCATCTTCAAAACAATCCAACACGTTTGAGCGTATCATTTGACCAATGTCATTAAATGCCGCGTGTAAATTGGTAGCGTTGCCTTGTAATCGGGCTAACTG
>JBAXMT010000073.1:0-10657 GCA_037134135.1 Methylococcaceae bacterium
GTAATCGTTACTAATTTTTCAGCGAGTTCAATGGCGGCTTCGTGCGTAAAACCCGCAAAAATAACGTGTTCCAGCGTGTCGATTTGGTGTTTCAGCGCGGCGTTAATCGTCGGATTAGAATGCCCAAATAAATTTACCCACCACGAACTAATTCCGTCTAAATAACGATTGCCATCAAAATCTTCGAGCCAAACGCCCTGCCCTGATTTAATTGGAATAATCGGAAAGTTTTCGTGGTCGTGCATTTGCGTACACGGATGCCACAAAACTCGCGTGTCACGTTGGGATAGAACTGAATTATTCATTCGCTTTTGGCAACACTGATTCACCTTGCCACAATTGCGCCAATGTTTCGCGTTCACGAACAACGTGAATTGCATCGCCATCAACCATGATTTCAGCGACACGCGGACGTGAATTGTAATTTGAACTCATCGTAAAACCGTAAGCCCCCGACGAACGCACAGCAAGTAAATCACCTGCCGTTAATTTTAATGCGCGTTCTTTGCCTAAAAAATCTCCTGTTTCACACACAGGACCAACGATGTCCCACGTTATTTTAGGTGCAACACTTTCTAAATCAACAGGCACAATATCTTGCCACGCGCCATACAACGCGGGACGAACTAAATCATTCATTGCCGCATCGACAATGGCAAAGTTTTTATGTTCAGTCGGTTTGAGATATTCAACACGAGTAACCAAAATTCCCGCATTGCCAACAATGGCACGACCTGGTTCGAGCATAATTTCTAAATCGGTTTCGCCCAAACGTGCCAAAATTGCTGCAATATATTCTGCGGGTTCAGGTGGTTGTTCATCACGATATTGAATACCCAAACCACCGCCCAAATCCAAATGTTTTAACGTAATGCCAGCGGTTTTCAGTTTTTCAATCAATAACAAAATTTTATCAAGCGCGTCTAAAAATGGACGAGTTTCAGTCAATTGCGAACCAATGTGGCAATCAATTCCCACAATTTCGATATTTGGCAACGATGCCGCGTGCTGATAAGCGGCAAAAGCGTCTTCAATCGCAATCCCAAATTTGTTTTCTTTCAAACCAGTAGAAATATACGGGTGCGTTTTGGCATCAACATCAGGATTTACGCGAAATGAAACTGGCGCAATGACGTTCAATTCTCCCGCGATTTTGTTAATGCGTTCGAGTTCGTCGAAAACTTCAATGTTAAAGCAGCGAATTCCGAGTGTTAAAGCGGCACGGATTTCGTCTTCACGTTTTCCCACCCCTGAAAATACAACTTTTTTTGCGTCACCACCTGCGGTTAAAACACGTTGTAATTCTCCAATTGACACAATATCGAATCCCGAACCCAATCGCGCCAACACATTCAAAACGCCTAAATTTGAGTTGGCTTTGACGGCATAACAAATTAAATGAGCTTGCGTACCGAAAGCATCATTGAATGCGTGCCAATGCCGTTCTAATGTTGCGCGTGAATATATGTAACAAGGGCTGCCGTGTTTTTCGACAATAGTTTTAACAGCTACGTTTTCGGCAAAAAGTTGATTGTCGCAGTAATTAAAATGATTCATAAATCCTAAATTCATAAGGTAATAATTTTGGCAATTATAACACGCACAAAAAAACCGCCCTTCGAGTTTCCTCAAAGAACGGTTTTTTATCTAACTTTTTAACGATGTTTTAAATGTTCAATTTTTCGAGTAGCTTGCTCAAAATTTTGTGCTGCGAGGTCAAATTTTTGTGCAACGCTACCAAACGATTTTGCTGCAATTTCAAACTGTTTATAATTATTCAAACGTAAATTTAAACCTGTCACACTTTTTTCTTCTGAGAGCATCAAGTCATCATCAATTGTTGAACTGACTTTGCCATCATTTTCTAAGTTTTTGCGCCATTGCAAAAATGATTCGCGAGTAAAAACATATTTATCTAGTGCTGCTTCGTTGATGAATTTTAACGAACCCTCTGCGTTTGCTCGCGCATTTACAGCAGACATAAATTGAACGGGCGCACTGATATAATAAGTAATAGCACTAGCATAACTGGCGGGATTAGTCGCCGCATCGAATGCAGTCGCTGGCATACCACGAACCGTATTAGGCCCGACAAACGGCAATACTAAATATGAACCTTGCGGCACGCCCCAAACAGCAAGCGTTTGATCAAAATCTTCTTCACTTTGCTCAAGTCCAATATGTTTGGCAACGTCAATAAAACCACCTAAACCAACGGTTGAATTCAAAGTAAAACGTCCTAAATCAGCGGCACTTTGCGAAAATTTTGCTTGTAATACATCGTTCAAAACAACATTAACGCCTTTCAAATTATTGAAAAAATTGAACACGCCAGTTTGCACTAATTGTGGCGTGATGAATTTATAACTATTGGATAAAGGTGACGCAACGTAAGTGTCTACGCTGTCATTGAAGCTATACATTTTACGATTGAAACTTTCGTAAGGATCATTTGATTTTGCTTGTGCGTTAGCGATAAATAAAACACCACAAATCAAAGTTACCAAAGTTTTTTTAGTCATTTTCTTACCTTCATTGTTTCGCGTAGTTATCAATTTTTTCGTTAATTTTTGCAATTAGCGCATCGAAACCATCGCGCTGCAAAATAGCGGTATATTCTGATCGTTTCAATGCCAAATCACTCACACCATTGGCAATGATGTTGATAATTCGCCAGCTCGCGCCTTTTTCTTTGAGCATATAATCAAACTTAACAGGCTTGTCGTCAGGTAAATCCAAATGTGAATGAATGACCACGCCGCCCATTTTTGTTTCTTCTTCTGAATCAATGGTAAAAGTTTCGCCGCCAAATTCTTTGAAATTATGCGCGTAAGACGCGATGCTTAATTTGCTGAATACATCCGTCAATTTTTTTTGTTGTTCGTCATTCAATTTCTCCCATTCTTTGCCTACGACAATTCGGGCAATTTTAGGCAAATCATGACTATTTATCACGGCAGGTTCGAGTTTGTCGTAACGTCCCGAATAACCCAATTTTTTACCGTCTTTCATAACAGTAATTAAATCAGTTTGAAATTTATCAATAATTTGTCGCGCTGACGCGCTTTCTTCTTGCGCGAAAACTGATGTTGCCAACAAACTATTGAATATAAAAGCGACGACAGCTAATTTTGTTAATCGCATCACGTTCTCCGCGAAATTATTTTGTGTGTTCGACATTGATTGGAATACCCGCCAACGTTGAAGCAGGTGTTACAACAGGTGCTGCGGTATTGACCATTTCACCCTCCGTTTTAATACCTAAAAGTGAAGTCATCAAACCTTTGATAGGGTGTTTTAACATATCTTCAACCGCTGTCGCTTCATAACCGCAATGCGCCATACAGCTCGCACATTTCGGATTATTCACACTACCGTAATTGTCCCAAGGTGTGGTGTCGAGCAATTCTTGGAATGTTGCAGCATAGCCTTCGTCAGCCAACAAATAACACGGTTTTTGCCAACCGAAAACGTTGCGCGTTGGATTACCCCACGGTGTGCAGTTGTAATCTTGATTACCCGCTAAAAAGTCTAAATACAACGATGAATGATTTAATTTCCATTTGCGGTTTTTACCGATTCTGAAAATGCCACGAAATAATTCTTTTACGTCATTTCCTTTGATGAAAACGTCTTGTTTTGGCGCGTGTTCGTAGCTAAAACCTGGCGCAATTGTGATACCTTCAACGCCTAATTCAGTCGCGTAATCTAAGAATTCAGCGACTTCTGGAGCAGTTTCACCTTGAAAAAGTGTGCAGTTGATATTGACGCGAAAACCTTTATCTAACGCTAATTTAATCGCTTCAACAGCGCGGTCAAAAACACCATCTTGGCAAACGGACGCATCGTGACGCGCTTGCATTCCGTCTAAATGAATCGAAAAAGTTAAATAAGGTGACGGTTTGTAATCATCAATGCGTTTTTTCAACAGCAACGCATTCGTACACAAATAAACGAATTTTTTACGCGCAATTAAACCTTCAACAATGCGCGGCATATCTTTATGAATGAGTGGCTCGCCACCAGGAATTGAAACCATCGGCGCACCGCATTCATCCACGGCTTGCATACATTCTTCAAACGTCAAACGCTTGTCTAAAATTTCATCGGGATAGTCGATTTTTCCACAGCCTGCACATTCCAAATTACACTTAAATAAAGGCTCTAACATCAACACGAGCGGATATTTTTTTACGCCTTTGAGTTTTTGTTTAATTAAATAGCTGCCAACCGCCAACTGCTGACGTAAAGGAACGCCCATAATTGCTCTCCAAAAATAATAAATGATGTTACTGTCGTAATTTAACAACAAGCAATCTAACTTGAAAATCAGGGCGTTATAAAAAATAGTGTGCTTTCATACGCTTACCTGCAATCTTGTTAGAATACCCTTTTTTTAAGCCGTACTCCAGCGTTTGCCAAATTTTATCGTGTACTCACTTAATTTGAACGAATAACCTGCTGTTTTTACAGTAAATCAATTTTTGAGATTTGCTATTTTTACGATTCACAACAAAACAACATCATTTTGCAAATCCCCCACAAACAGTCTATGATTACGCACATAAAACTTACTTTTTTAAACCATAACCCCTCGATTTCACACACCAAAATGACGAACGAAACTCAAGCCGTTTTAGATAATTCAAAATCGTTACACGACTTGTCCGATGACCAATTTCAAGCTGTTTTGCTTGAAGGTGTTTCTCGCACTTTCGCATTAACGATTCCACAACTTCCCAAAGCCTTATTTCCAGCGGTTGCCAATGCGTATTTATTATGTCGCATTGTCGATACGATTGAAGACGAAGTGTCACTTTCACCGCGTCAAAAACTACATTTTTGCGATGAATTTATCAATGTTGTAAAAACAGGCGAACAATCCGAAATTTTCGCATTAGAACTCGCGCCACTTTTATCTAATCAAACAATTCCAGCCGAACATCAATTGATTCACGTTATTCCGCGAGTCATTCAAATCACGCACAGTTTTGATCCCGTGCAAGTTAAAGCCCTTTCCGAATGCGTCGAAACAATGGCGAAAGGAATGCCGATTTTTCAAGCGAAAAATTTGCACGATGGTTTGGAAACGCTCGCTGATATGGATAGATATTGTTATTACGTTGCGGGATGTGTCGGTGAAATGTTAGCGAAATTGTTTTGTCATTATTCGCCCGAAATCGCCGCGCGTGAATCTGAATTGATGAAATTATCGGTTTCGTTTGGTCAAGGTTTGCAAATGACTAACATTTTGAAAGACATTTGGGACGACGCGCAACGTGGCGTGTGTTGGTTGCCGCAAGATATTTTCACTGAAACGGGTTTTGATTTGAAAAATTTAACGCCTGAAACCAACGATGCAGCATTTAGCGAAGGTTTAGAGCATTTAATCAGCGTCGCGCACGGGCATTTGCACAATGCGTTGCGTTACACGTTATTGATTCCCGCGCACGAAACGGGCATTCGTAAATTTTGTTTGTGGGCGTTGGGAATGGCGGTTTTAACGTTGCGAAAAATCAAAAGTAATTTGAAATTTAATCGTTCTGAACAAGCCAAAATTACCCGCAACAGCGTGAAAGCCACGATTATTAGCACGAATTTAAGCGTTCGCAGTGATTATTTATTAACTCAACTTTTCAACTTTGCCAGTCGCGGACTTGTTTCACCCGATTGGACTTATCAAACTAAACCGTGATTTCAAGGACGACTGTCATGTTTAAAGAATCTCAAGACCACGTTTCACATTCGCCCGCGAGTTCGGCAACGCCCATTCACTCAAAAGCCTACAATTTAGACAACGCCATTCAACAGGCGCAGAACAAATTATTGAGCCTACAGCACGCGGACGGTTATTGGGTGTTTGAACTCGAAGCCGACTGCACGATGCCAGCTGAATACGTCATGATGATGCACTTTGTCGGCGATGTTGATGAGCCATTGCAGGCAAAACTCGCGGTGTATTTGCGTTCGCGCCAATCCAAAGATGGTAGTTATCCTTTATTCACGGGCGGAAAAGGTGATTTGAGTTGCAGCGTGAAAGCGTATTACGCGCTGAAAATGTCGGGCGACGATATTCACGCGCCACACATGACAAAATTGCGTGAATGGATTTTAAGCGAAGGCGGTGCGGCGAAAGCAAACGTTTTTACTCGCATTGCGTTGGCGACATTTGAACAATTACCTTGGCGAGGCGTGCCGTATATTCCTGTTGAAATTATGCTGTTTCCAAAATGGTTTCCGTTCCATTTGGACAAAGTTTCGTATTGGTCGCGCACGGTGATGATTCCGTTGTTTATTATTTGCACCTTGAAAGCGAAGGCGAAAAACCCCAACAACGTCAGCATTCTTGAACTATTCGTGACGCATCCAGACGAAGAACAGCATTATTTTCCTGAACGCACAATGCTCAATAAATTCTTTTTGGGTTTAGACAAATTAGGACGCATGACGCGCCCGTTGATTCCAAAAAATGCCCATGAGTTAGCGATTGAAAAAGCGCGTGTTTGGATTGTCGAACGGTTGAACGGCGAAGACGGTTTAGGTGCGATTATGCCTGCGATGGTTGGCGCGTATGAATCGTTGTTGTTATTGGGTTATGACAAAAATCACGAATTAGTTATCACCGCTCGCAAAGCGGTTGATAAATTACTCGTGATTAACGAAAAAGACGCTTATTGCCAACCGTGTTTATCACCCGTTTGGGATACAGGTTTGAGTGCGTTGGCGTTGGAAGAAATTCAAAAAACAGCCATTCAACCCAAAATCAGTAGCAGTTTGAATCGCGCTTACGATTGGCTAAAATCGAAACAACTCACTGACGAACCAGGCGATTGGCGCATTTCGCGTCCGAATGTCAAAGGCGGCGGCGGTTGGGCGTTTCAATTCAATAATCCGCATTATCCCGACGTTGACGACACAGCGGTTGTGGCATTTGCCATGGCAGAATCTGAAAACGCGAAATTACACGACGATTCGATTCACGCCGCAACGCATTGGATTATGGAAATGCAATCGAAAAATGGCGGTTATGGTGCGTTTGACGTTGATAATACTTACTATTATTTGAACGAAATTCCATTTGCCGATCATGGCGCGTTGCTTGATCCACCGACTTCTGATGTGAGTGCGCGTTGTGCGATGTTGATGGCGAAAGTGGCTAAAAATCATCCTGAATATGCCGAACCGTTAAAACGCACGATTGCTTATTTAAGAACTGAACAAGAAGTTGACGGTTCATTTTTTGGACGTTGGGGAACAAATTATATTTACGGAACGTGGTCAGTTTTGCTGGCGTTAGAACAAACTGATTTGCCAAAAAATGACCCGATGTACACGAAAGCCGTGGCGTTTTTAAAAAACGTCCAACGCGCGGATGGCGGGTGGGGTGAAGATAATTACAGTTATCACGACACGAGTTTTAGTGGCAAATATCAATTTAGTACCGCATTTCAAACGGCGTGGGCGGTGTTAGCATTATGCGCGGCGGGCGAAGGCAAAAGCCATGAAGTTAAAGCGGGTTGTGATTTCATTTTACGCACGCAACAAGCCGACGGTGTTTGGAATGACAAATGTTTCACCGCACCAGGATTTCCAAAAGTGTTCTATTTGAAATATCATGGTTACGATAAATTTTTCCCTTTGTGGGCATTGGCTCGCTATCGTAACGAATTGGATAAAAAGTGATTACTGGAATTATCGTTGCCCTTTCTGAAGAACTCAGCACTCTAAAAACCGTCCCGAATGCGCTGTGGGAACGCAGCATGATTCGCGGCAAATTCATCTTTTTGACCGACGACATCATTTTGATTTATTCGGGCGCGGGTGCAGAAAATGCGCGTAAAGCCGCTGAATTAGCAGTTTCAAAAGGCGCGACAAAATTGATGAGCTGGGGTTGCGCCGCTGCGTTAAGTCCCGATTTGAAAATGGGCGATTTAGTTTTAGCCGATAGTTTATTGAATAGCGACAGCTTAGAAATGTCTGTAAATGCAACGTGGCATCAGCACGCAAAAAACGTTTTAGATTCAGAAATCGCGGCGTATAAAGGTGCATTGTTTAATAGCAATGAAATCGTTTCAACCGCTGGCGCGAAACAAGATATTTTCACAAAAACGGGCGCGATTGCACTCGATATGGAAAGTGGTGCGATTGCCGAAGTGGCTCAACATTATGCCCTACCGTTTTTAGCGATTCGGACGATTGCCGACCCATCTACAATGGATTTACCCCAAGCAGTTTCAAAAGCATTAAACGAAAATGGCGAGATTGAAATCACTAAAATTATTGCGTCACTCGTATTTAATCCCAAAGAAATTCCACATTTGATTCAACTTGGACAGTATTTCCAACTTGCAAAACGGACTCTTTCAAGAGTCGCCATACAATTACCCGACATCATTGCGTTTAAATCGACTTCTGTTTGAAATAAACTCACGCTACGATTTTCGATAGCTGCAAGCGCATGATATAATTACATCTTTTTAAATTAACCAATAAATAAAATCGTGTCTACTCCTACAGATGATATTCTCAAGCAAGCCTTAGATGAGCTTGCAAAAACAACTGATTTAACTAGCCTTGACGCGATTCGCGTAAATTATTTAGGTAAAAAAGGCATTTTTACCGCGCAAATGAAAGAACTTGGCGCATTGCCGCACGAAGAACGTCGTGATGCGGGGCAAGTTATCAATCAAGCCAAAGATGCGTTTCAAGAAAAACTCGACGCAAAAAAAATTGAACTCGAACAAGCCGCTTTAACAGCACGTTTGGCGAGTGAGCGTATCGACGTAACACTTGCAGGTCGTGGGCAAAAAGTCGGTGGATTACACCCAGTCACAACGACTTTGCGTCGCATCAATAAAATTTTTGCGAGCGTGGGATTTCAAGTGGTCGAAGGCCCTGAAATTGAAGATGATTATCACAACTTTGAAGCCTTAAACATTCCCGCGCATCATCCTGCACGCGCCATGCACGACACGTTTTATTTTGACGCGCACCGTGTTTTACGCACGCACACGTCACCTGTGCAAATTCGCGTCATGGAATCTGAAACTCCACCTTTAAAAGTCATTGCACCAGGTCGTGTTTATCGTTGCGATTCCGACATTACGCACACGCCGATGTTCCATCAAGTCGAAGGTTTTTTAGTCGATACCGACGTGAGTTTTGCGGATTTGAAAGGCGTTGTGTATGAATTTTTACGCGCATTTTTTGAAAAAGATATTCAAGTTCGTTTCCGTCCGTCTTATTTTCCATTCACCGAACCGTCTGCCGAAGTCGATATTGAATGCGTCATGTGTGGCGGCGAAGGTTGCAGAGTTTGCTCTCACACTGGTTGGCTCGAAGTCATGGGTTGCGGGATGATTCACCCTGAAGTTTTCAAAGCGGTCAAAATCGACAGCGAAAAATACAGCGGTTTTGCCTTCGGCATGGGCGTAGAACGTTTGGCGATGTTGCGTTACGGCATCAACGATTTGCGTTTATTTTTTGAAAATGACCTCAAATTTTTACAACAATTTAACTAAGGCAAGGACGTTATGAAAATCAGTGAAACTTGGTTAAGAACCTACGTTAATCCCGCAATCAGTACGGAAGAACTTGTCGCGCAAATCACGATGGCGGGTTTGGAAGTCGATGCGGTTGAACCCGTCGCGGCAGAATTTAGCGGTGTGGTGGTCGGTGAAGTTGTCGAAATGGAAAAACATCCCGACGCAGACAAATTAAACGTTTGCCGCGTGAATGTCGGCGCAACTGAACTTTTACAAATCGTGTGTGGCGCGGCAAATGTGCGCGTCGGTTTGAAAATTCCAGCCGCATTATGTGGCGCAATTTTGCCTGGCGATTTCAAAATCAAACAATCTAAATTACGCGGCGTTGAATCGTTCGGAATGCTTTGCTCGGCAAAAGAATTAGGTTTAGTCGCCGAAGCCGAAGGCTTAATGGAATTGCCTGCTGACGCGCCCATCGGCACAGATATTCGGGAGTATTTGCAGCTCAACGACAACAGCATCGAAGTTGACTTAACGCCAAATCGCGCCGATTGTTTAAGTGTTGAAGGCGTGGCGCGTGAAGTGGCGGTGTTAAATAAAATGCCGTTAAACATTCCCGCGATTGAACCCGTTGCGGTCACAACGACTGAAAAATTGGTAGTAACTGTTGAAGCAACAGCGGCGTGTCCACGTTACACGGCTCGCGTCATTTCTGGCGTGAATAATAAAGCGCAAACACCACTTTGGATGCAAGAACGTTTGCGACGTTCAGGTTTGCGTTCACTCAGTCCGTTGGTCGATGTGACGAATTATGTGTTGCTCGAATTAGGTCAACCGTTACACGTTTTCGATGCGGCAAAATTAAGCGGCGGTATCACCGTTCGTTACGCTGTAAATGGCGAAACCTTAGAATTATTGAACAATCAAACGATTATGTTTGATGAAAAATGTTTAGTCATTTCTGACGACGAAAGCGCGTTAGCATTCGCAGGCGTGATGGGCGGTTCATATTCTGCGGTGAACGAAAATACAAACAGCGTCTTTTTAGAATGTGCGTTTTTCGCGCCACTTTCAATCGCGGGAAAAGCGCGTCAATTCGGTTTGCACACCGATTCGTCACACCGTTTTGAACGCGGCGTAGATTTTGAATTACAAAATCGGGCAATTGAACG
>JBAXMT010000074.1:0-10641 GCA_037134135.1 Methylococcaceae bacterium
GCGCCACCTGTCCAAGCGGCTAAAACAGGTTTTTTGCTGTGTTTCGCACCTTCAATAATAAATTCGGCAACTTCGGTCGGGTTCGTCATCGCTTGCGGCGTTAAAATCACCAACACACCATCAATGTTATCGTCTTTTAAACATACATCGAGCGACTGTTTATAACGTTCTGACGTGGCATCGCCCAAAATATCAACAGGATTTGCGTGTGACCAATGCGTTGGCAAAACTTCATTCAAAGCATTCAAACTATCGTCGCTCAATTCTGCCATTTTGATGCCGACATCTTCCGCGCGGTCGGTACTCATAACACCAGGTCCGCCAGCGTTGGTGATAATCGCTAAACGGTCTTGTGTGACTTCGTAATTATTCGCCAAAACTCGTGTCGCTGAGAACAATTCAGAGATGCTATAAACCCGAACTACACCAGCCCGTTCAATAGCAGCATCAAACACACTATCGCCACCAACCATCGCGCCAGTGTGTGACATTGCTGCTTTGATACCTGCTTCGTGACGACCCGATTTAATCAACACAACAGGTTTCAAACGTGCCGCTGCTTTCAAGCCACTTAAAAAACGACGCGCATCGCGGATGCCTTCGACGTACATCAAAATGCCTGTGGTTTTGGTATCGGTTGCCAAATAATCCAACACTTCGCCGAAATCAATATCTGCCGCGCCGCCCATTGAAACAACGGTTGAGAAACCAATATCTTCTGATTTTGCCCAATCCAAAATCGCGGTGCAAACTGCGCCAGATTGTGAAAGTAACGCTAAATTGCCGTCTTGAATCGTACCGTCACCGAAAGTTGCGTTTAAAAATCCGCTCGGACGCGCTACACCTAAACAGTTTGGGCCAATAATGCGAATGCTGTAGCGGTGTGCAATGTCCAAAACTTCTTGTTGCAAACGATGACCTTCTTCGCCTAATTCACCAAAACCAGCCGTGATAATAATTACCGAATTAACGCCTTTTTCGCCGCATTGACGCATTACAGCAGGCACGGTTGGCGCAGGAGTTGAAATGACCACCAAATCTAAATCTTCAGGAACAGAATTTAAATCGGGATAGGCTTTTAAACCTAAAATGTATTCGCGTTTATTGTTGACGGGATACAAGCCACCTTTGAATTCAGCTTCTTGCATATTGAGTAATAACCGATAACCCACGCTTTCAGGGCGTTCTGACGCGCCAACGATTGCAACAGATTTTGGGGTGAAAAAACGATTTAAATAATGCGGTCCCATAACAACTCCGAAAAAGTAAGATTAAGAAAATGATTACGAAAGTTTAGCGGTTTTCTGTGTCAATTAAATTAAAACCCGATTATCTCGATTAGTTTCATTCTATATTTTTATCCAGTATTTTGAAATTAAACTGTAATCCATTATCCTTTGTCTGGTCACTTTTTCATCAACAAAGGATTCAATTCTGTGAACAAAATTTTTTCATTTTTTAAAATACTTTTTTTAGGATTAACAATGGCATCATCTGCAAATGCAGGCACAGCGGAAGAAAATAAAATCGCTGGCGCAACTTTTCTCGCTGAAAACGCAAAAAAACCAAACATCAAAACCACTGCAAGTGGTTTGCAATATGAAGTATTAACAGCTGGTACAGGTACAAAACATCCCGTTGCATCGGATTTTGTAACCGTGCATTACGCTGGTACGACATTGGAAGGAAAAGAATTTGATAGTTCATATAAACGTGGCGAACCTGCTGGTTTTCCATTGAAAGGCGTAATTGCAGGTTGGACAGAAGGCGTGCAATTGATGACGGAAGGCGCGAAATATCGTTTTTATATTCCATCTGATTTAGCTTATGGCTCACGCGGCATTGGACGTGATATTCAACCTAATGCAGCGTTAATTTTTGACGTAGAATTATTAAAAATTAAATAGCATTTTTGCCGACATTCATCCGTTGAATGTCGGCATTTTTATATTTACATATTCACTTCGTTAAACAATCCAGTCGATAAATAGCGATCACCGCGATCACAAATAATCGTTACAATCACCGCATTTTCGACTTCATTTGCTAATTTCAATGCCGCAAAAACGGCTCCACCCGATGAAACACCTGCAAAAACACCTTCTTCTTTCGCTAATCGTCGTGTCATATTTTCAGCAGATAATTGGTCCACTTCAATAATTTGATTTACACGAGTTGGATCATAAATTTTCGGTAAATACTCTGGTGTCCAACGACGAATTCCAGCAATCTTTGAATCACCTTGTGGTTGTACGCCGACGATTTGAATGCTTGGATTTTTTTCGGTGAGATATTTTGACGTTCCCATAATTGTTCCCGTCGTTCCCATTGCGCTGACAAAATGTGTCACCGTTCCTTTTGTGTCGCGCCAAATTTCAACACCTGTCGTTTCGTAATGCGCTCGCGGATTATCTGGATTTGAAAACTGATCGAGAATTTTGCCTTTGCCTGCCGCTTCCATTTCACGCGCCAAATCAATCGCCGACTCCATGCTTCCAGCTGCTGGCGTTAAAATAATTTCAGCACCATACGCTTGCATTGCGGCAACGCGTTCAGCCGTCATGTTGTCTGGCATAATCAGCGTCATTTTGTAACCTTTTATCGCTGCCGCCATCGCTAACGCAATGCCTGTATTTCCACTGGTTGCTTCAATTAAACGGTCGCCCGATTTGATTTCGCCACGTTCTTCCGCACGAGTAATCATACTTAATGCTGGTCTATCTTTAACCGAACCCGCTGGATTATTGCCTTCAAGTTTGAGTAAAACGGTGTTACTCGAATGATGATGTAATCGTTGCAAACGCACTAATGGCGTATTGCCAACGAAATTTTCAAGGGTTGGATAATTGTTCATTTTATTAAATCCCGTGTTTTAGTTTATTTGTTGGCTTATCTTAACTGTATGCGCGTCTGACCCATAAAAAAACCACGCGAAAATTTTTTTCTGCGTGGTTTTCAAATTTTTGAAACAGTTAAAAATTATCCTGTCGGATTTGACCACTTCCAGTTTTGAATTTCTGGCATATCTTCACCAAATTGTGAGATATAACGTTTGTGATCAATCAATTTGTTACGCAACGCTTGTTTCAAGTATACCGCTTGATCTTTCAAACGTGGCACGCGATCAATGGCATCCATCGCTAAATGGAAACGATCGACTTCATTCATTACAACCATATCGAATGGCGTTGAAGTTGTACCTTCTTCTTTATAACCGCGAACGTGCATATTTGCATGATTACTGCGGCGATACGTCAAACGATGAATCAACCAAGGATAACCGTGATACGCAAATACAACAGGTTTATCGTGCGTGAATAATTCAGTGAAATCTGAATCAGACAAGCCATTTGGATGTTCTGTTTCAGGTTGCAATTTCATTAAATTCACCACGTTAATCACGCGGATTTTTAAATCTGGCACTTCACGACGCAAAATATCAACCGCCGCTAAACATTCTAACGTTGGAACATCGCCAGCACATGCCATGACAACATCAGGTGATGTGCCGTGATCATTACTTGCCCATTCCCAAACACTCACGCCAGATTCACAATGTTTTGCAGCTGCATCCATTGATAACCATTGTGGTGCAGGTTGTTTGCCCGCGACAATGACGTTCACATAATTACGACTACGCAAAACGTGATCAGTCACAGATAAGAGCGTATTCGCATCAGGTGGTAAATACACGCGAATCACTTCAGCTTTTTTGTTCACAACGTGATCAATAAAACCAGGATCTTGGTGTGAAAAACCGTTGTGATCTTGTCGCCAAACATGCGAAGTTAACAAATAGTTGAGCGACGCAATCGGTCTGCGCCATGGAATGCGATTCGTGGTTTTGAGCCATTTTGCGTGTTGGTTAAACATCGAATCGATAAGGTGAATAAACGCTTCGTAGCACGAGAAGAAACCGTGACGACCTGTCAACAAATAGCCTTCGAGCCAACCTTGACAAGTGTGTTCACTCAAAATTTCCATCACTCGACCATCTTGTGACAAATCGGTATCTTCAGGCAGTCTTTTTTCCATCCAAACGCGCGATGTTTCTTCAAATACGTCGTCCCAACGATTCGATGAAGTTTCATCTGGACCAAAAATGCGGAAGTTTTTCTGCGCTTTGTTATTTTTCATTACGTCACGCAAGAACGAACCCATCACACGAGTTGCTTCGGCATCGACTGAACCTGGTGTTGGAACTTCAACTGCGTAATCACGGAAATTCGGCATACGCAAATCGTGCAACAAAACACCGCCATTTGCGTGTGGATTGTCACCGATACGACATTGACCTTTCGGCGCGAGGTCTTTTAATTCTTGTAATGGCGAACCATTTGCGTCGAATAATTCTTCGGGTTTATAGCTTTTCAACCACGATTCTAAAATCGCAACGTGTTCAGGATTATTCGCTAAACCCGATAATGGCACTTGATGTGAACGCCAAAAATCTTCGGTTTTTTTACCATCAACACTTTCAGGTCCCGTCCAACCTTTTGGAGTCCGCATAATAATCAAAGGCCAACGCGGACGTTTTAATTCTTTCGTATCCGCAGCAGTGCGCCATTCATGTTGAATTGCTTTGATGTCGGTGATACAGGCTTCTAAAACTGCCGCCATTTTTGGATGCACGATTTCAGGGTCTTTGCCTTCAACAAAATGCACGTCGTAGCCATAACCTTCAAATAATTTGGTTAATTCTTCTTCGCTGATACGACTTAACAATGTTGGATTTGCGATTTTATAACCGTTCAAATGCAAAATTGGTAACACCGCACCATCACGAGCAGGATTTAAAAATTTGTTTGAATGCCAAGAAGCCGCCATTGGACCTGTTTCAGCTTCGCCGTCACCAATTACGCAGCACGCAATCAAATCAGGATTATCAAATACGTTACCGTAAGCATGAGAAACTGCGTAACCTAATTCGCCACCTTCATGGATTGAACCTGGTGTTTCAGGTGCAACGTGACTTGGAATGCCGCCTGGAAAAGAAAACTGATGAAATAGATTTTTCATGCCTTCTTTATCAAGCGAAATGTTTGGATAAAACTCGCTGTAAGTGCCTTCTAACCAGCAATTCGCCACCATCGCAGGTCCACCGTGACCAGGACCACAGATGAAAATCATGTTTAAATCGTGTTCTTTAATCAACCGATTGACGTGAACATGAATAAAATTCAAGCCTGGAGTCGTTCCCCAATGTCCCAACAAACGCGGTTTAATATGCGAAATGTTTAACGGTTCCGTCAAAAGTGGATTGCCTAGCAAATAAATTTGACCGACAGATAAATAATTTGCCGCTCTCCAATAAGCGTTCATTTTGGCTTGTAACGCAGAATCTAGTTTAAAGTCGTATATTCTTTCTTGCATAAAATATCTCAAGGTTAATTTAAAAAAGTTTGAATCTGTTGCGCGATTTCGCGTTCTTCTTCAGCGTGGATAACTAAAATACGCGAACGACTGGAAGCGTCGCTGATGTCGATATTACTACTAAATGGCTGATGATTTAACCCCGAATCCAGTAAAAACCCCAAACCATTCAAGTTATTTAAAATGTGTTGCCGAATGACGGGGGCGTTTTCACCAATTCCACCCGTGAAAATCAGTGCATCAACGTGACCATTTAGCACCGCAAAATAAGCACCGACGTATTTCTGTACACGATAGCAGAACAAGTTTAAAGCTATGTGACAAGATTCATCACCGTGTTCCGCTTTGTTCAAAATCGTTCGCATATCGGTTTCACCGCACACGCCTAGCAAGCCACTTTGTTTGTTAAATAAGCGGTTAATTTCGTCCAGTGTTTTACCTTCGCGTTGCAATGTAATTGCAATCATCGGGTCAATATCACCGCAACGACTCGCCATCATTAAACCTTCTGTCGGTGAAAATCCCATCGACGTATCGACGCTCACGCCATTTTTAACCGCAGTTGCGCTCGCGCCACCGCCCAAATGTAAAATAATAAGATTCAAATCTTCGGGCGATTTATTCAATAACTTCGCCGCCGCATTAACGCTGTGTTGGCAAGAAATACCGTGAAAACCGTAACGATAAAAATCCACATTCGCGGATAAATTTTCAGGAATCGCATAACGCCCCGCGTAATCTGGAATTTGACGATGAAACGCTGTATCGAAAACCGCGAATTGCGGCACGTTGGCAAATAATTCTTGCGCCATTTCAATTCCCAAACGATTTGGTGGATTGTGAAGTGGCGCATAATTATCGAGTTGAGCGATTTGATTTAAAACGTCAGGCGTAATCAGCGTGATTTTTGTGAAAGTTGCGCCACCATGAACGACACGATGTCCAATCGCAGAAAGGCTTAAATCATTTTCAGCCAGCCAGTTTTGCCATTGACGATAAAGAAATGCGAGGGTGTTTTTTGCATCGTGAATGCTTGCGTCGTGGTGAGAAAATTTTTCACTTTGCACATTCACGCCGTTAATTGATAAGCCATTGGTTGCACCGTAATCGGCATTTAACGTGGCTTTGATGTTTAAATTGTTATCGAATAATTGTGTTTTGACGGACGTGCTACCAACATTAACAATGAGTTTTGCCATAAAATTTTTAGTTGTGTTGGATAAGGAGTTGAAAGCAAAAAGGCTTTAATCCGAAAAAATTAAAGCCTTTTAAATGACTTAAACTGCTGCTAAACCCATGATGTTATAACCGCAATCAACATACGTTAATTCACCCGTTATGCCCGATGCTAAATCCGAACATAAAAATGCGGCGGCATTGCCGACTTCTTCAATGGTGACATTCTTCTTCAATGGTGACGCATCGGCTGCTTTGCCCAACATCGCTTTGAAATCGTTAATACCTGAAGCAGCCAATGTTCTAATTGGACCCGCTGAAATAGCATTAACCCGCGTACCTTCTGCACCTAACGCCGCTGCCATATAACGAACATTCGCTTCTAAACTCGCTTTCGCTACGCCCATGACGTTGTAATTTGGAATCGCACGTTCTGCGCCTAAATAACTCAACGTCAACAGCGAACCGTTGCGACCTTGCATCATTGAACGTCCCGCTTTTGCTAACGCAGTGAAACTGTAAGAACTAATATCATGTGCAATACGGAAATTATCCCGCGTCGTCGCTTCAACATAATCGCCGTCTAACGCTTCACGCGGCGCAAATGCGACTGAATGCACGATGCAATCTAAACCGTCCCAATGTTTACCAAGTTCTGCGAAAACATTATTGATTTGTTCATCGCTGCTTACGTCGCATTCAATGGCAATAGATGAACCGCATTCTTCTGCCATTTTCGCAACGCGCTCGTGCAACTTTTCATTTTGATAAGTGAACGCGAGTTCTGCGCCTTCACGACGCATTGCTTGGGCGATTCCCCATGCAATGGAGCGATTACTAATTAATCCGACAATCAAAACTCGTTTGCCTTGCATAAAAGCCATAAACGTTACTCCTGAAAATCGAAACGATTAGTGGTGATGTCCGCCAGCACCGTGAATGTGACCGTGTTCAATTTCTTCTTCAGTCGCTGGACGTACCTCGATAACTTCGATGTCAAAATTTAATGGCATTCCCGCTAACGGGTGATTACCATCAATCGTAATGTTTTCACCGTCAACCGCGATAACCGTTACAATTCCAGGACCTTCGCTAACGTCTGCGTGAAATTGCATTCCGACTTCAATGTTATCAATACCATCAAACATTTCGCGTGAAATCACTTGAATGCGGTCTTCAAAAATAAGTCCATAAGCATCAGATGCTGGAATGTTTGCGGTGAATGTATCGCCAACACTTTTACCATTCAACGCTTTTTCTAAACCTGAAATAATGCTGCCTGTGCCATGTAAATAAGCGAGTGGTTCGTGACCAATTGAACTATCGATAACTTCACCGTCATCTTTTGTAAGTGTGTAGTGAATAGAAACGGCGGTGTTGTTGCTAACTTGCATAAAGGAACCTTTAAAAATATATTAAAAAAATGAACTGATATGATAAAGGCTAAAGCAGGTTTTGTGTGAAAAATGTCAGCTAAAATTACAATTCGATGTTTATGCCAACCCATAAGCATGTTCATCAAAACCATAATCTGCCGCGCTCATTAGACGTGGTAAAACACGTTTTGTTTGCCGACGTTCTGAATTTAGCAAATCGATAATTTCAGGGCAAAAAGACGGTGTTAAACTTGCACAAATTTCCTCATCAGTGATGGGATTAAATACGTTCAATAAAGTTTCAAAAGTCATGACAGCATTCCTTAAAAATTAAAATTAAATAACATTTGGTTTATCGGCAGGTTGTGACAGAAATAAACAATGCGTTCAGCTTAATATGGCTATATGAAATTTTAATGACTGGCTCGAAATTTAAATCAATCAAGAGGACTTGATGAAGCTAAAAATACTCACTGTTTGCATCGCCCTTTTATCCGCGTGCGATTCACAATTGAATAATCCGTATTCTGACAACGACGCAAATCAATCGGTTTTATACGAATCTTTCAGCGAACGCCCGAAACATTTAGACCCAGTTGCGGCTTATAGCTCAAATGAATACGCGATTATTGGACAGGTTTATGAACCGCCGTTGCAATATCATTATTTGAAACGTCCTTATGAACTAACACCGTTATCCGCAACGAAAATGCCTAAAGTGCGATATTTGAATGCGAACGGCGAGGTTTTAAATTCGCCAAAAGACAACGAAATTGCATTCACCGATTACATTATCGACATCAAACAAAATGTTAATTTTCAGCCACATCCTGCTTTTGCGAAAGATTTGGCGGGGAATTTTGTTTATCACGCGCTGACTTCTGAGCAAATTGCGGCAGTTAAAACGCTCGCAGATTTCACGCAAACTGGCACACGCGAACTCACTGCTGACGATTATGTTTATCAAATCAAACGGCTTGCGAATCCGAAATTACAATCGCCGATTTCTGAAATGATGAAAAATTACATCGTGAATTTCGACAAATTCGCAGAAAAAAATTTTGGTGCGGAAGTTCTCAACCGTTATCAATATCGGATTCGGATTAAAGGCAAATCGCCGCAATTTATTTTTTGGTTAGCGATGCCGTTTTTTGCGCCGATGCCGTGGGAAGCCGATGCGTTTTATAATCAAGCGGGTTTGCGCGACAAAAACATTACGCTTGATTGGTTTCCGATTGGCACAGGCGCGTATTTTTTAGCCGAAAATAATCCGAATCGCCGCATGATTTTGCTGAAAAACCCCAATTTTCACGGCGAAAATTATCCGACCGAAGGCGAACTCGAAGACGTAAAAAATGGGTTGTTAAATGACGCTGGGAAAGCGTTGCCGTTCATTGATAAAGTTGTTTTCATGCTCGAAAAAGAAACGATTCCGTATTGGACAAAGTTTTTGCAAGGTTATTATGATTTGTCGGGAATTTCGTCGGACAGTTTTGACCAAGCGGTGCAATTTACGGGAAGTGGTGGCGTTGCACTCACGCCGTCGATGACTGAAAAAGGCATTCAATTACAAATGTCGGTGACGCTTTCAGATTATTATTTGGGTTTTAATATGCAAGATTCAACGGTTGGCGGTGCGAGTGAATCCGCACGAAAATTAAGGCTAGCGATTGCGATTGCGGTGGATTATGAAGAATATATTTCGATTTTTATGAATGGGCGTGGCGTGCCAGCACAAGGTGTTTTACCAGAAGGAATTTATGGTTTTGCTGAAGGTGAAACTGGTATGAACACAGAAATTTATGATTGTAGCTCTCCCCCCTTTGAAGGGGGGCGGGGGGGATGTGCTTTAAAGCGCAAAAACATCAGCGTCGCCCAACAATTCTTAGCTGAAGCAGGTTATGCAAACGGCATCGACCCGAAAACCAAAGAATCATTGATTTTGTATTTTGATACAACTTCGACCAGCACCGACGATCGACCACGCATGAATTGGTATCGAAAACAATTTGAAAAATTGGGCATAAAACTCATTGTTCGCGCCACTGATTACAACCGTTTTCAAGAAAAAATTCGTACTGGCAACGCGCAACTTTTCTTTTTGGGTTGGAATGCAGATTATCCCGACCCCGAAAATTTTTTCTTTTTGCTTTACGGCGCACATTCCAAAGTAAAATTTGGCGGCGAAAATGCCAGTAACTATGAAAATTCTGAATTCGATCGCTTGTTTGAACAAATGCGAAACATGGACAACAGTCCAGAACGCTACGAAATAATTCAAAAAATGCAGCATATTTTGCAACACGATGCACCGTGGGTTTTAGGTTTTCATCCAAAAAATTTCGCGCTTTATCATCAGTGGTATCACAATTTAAAACCGAATTTAATGGCAAATAATCAACTCAAATATGCGCGACTTAATGTTCAAGTGCGTGAAAAAATGCATGAAAAATGGAATCGCCCATTTGATTGACAGTAAATTTTTATCGCGTGTACTCAGATAAAAAAAACTTTTAGAATCTGCGATGCGTTATTATCACGCGAGTGCAAGGCGATTAGCCGCGCCACTGAAACCTAACTTTTATAACATGGAGAAAACACAAATGACACAAGATGAATTAAAACGCAAAGTCGCTGAAGCGGCGTTACCTTATATCAAAGGCGTAGGTATTATCGGCGTTGGCACAGGCTCAACCGTGAATCACTTTATTGATTT
>JBAXMT010000075.1:0-10426 GCA_037134135.1 Methylococcaceae bacterium
GCTGCTCAACGTTAAATGAATTTGGTTTTATCAAATTAAAAATATAAGAAAAGAGTAATTATGGCAAATATCCAAGCAATTCGCGGGATGCACGATGTGCTACCCGACCAAACGCCTTTATGGCAATACGCAGAAAAAATCATCCGTGACGTTTTGAGCAATTACGGTTACAGCGAAATTCGTTTGCCTGCGGTGGAAAAAACGGAACTTTTTAAACGTTCCATTGGCGAAGTCACTGACATCGTTGAAAAAGAAATGTACACATTTGAAGACCGCAACGGCGATTCTTTAACGTTGCGTCCCGAAGGCACAGCGGGTTGTTTGCGAGCCTGTTTAGAACACGGTTTGCTTCATAATCAAGTGCATCGACTTTGGTATTACGGCGCGATGTATCGCCATGAACGCCCACAAAAAGGACGTTATCGCCAGTTTTACCAGCTTGGCGTTGAAACTTACGGTATGGCGAGTGCCGATATTGATGCGGAATTATTGCTTTTAACTGACCGACTTTGGAAACGGTTGGGCATTCGTGAAAAAGTGCGTTTGCAACTCAATTCACTTGGCACAATCGCAGAACGTTTGGTTTATCGAGATGCCTTAGTTGCGTATTTTGAAAAACATTTAGACGTGTTAGACGAAGACAGTTTGCGACGTTTAAAAACCAATCCGTTACGCATTTTAGATACTAAAAATCCCGCGATGGCAGACGTGGTAAAAAATGCGCCTGAATTGATGGCTTATTTGGGCGAGGATTCCCGCCAACATTTTCAAACGATTTTAGACACGCTCACCGATTTAGGCGTGAGTTATGAAATCAACACGCGCTTGGTTCGTGGCTTGGATTATTACAGCAAAACAGTTTTTGAATGGGTGACAGATGAACTCGGTTCACAAGGCACAATTTGCGCGGGTGGACGTTACGACGGTTTAATTGAACAACTCGGAGGTAAAGCAAATTCGGCGATTGGTTTTGCGATGGGCATGGAACGCTTGTTGTTATTGCTCGAAACGTTGGATTTGAAAATCGAAAATACCGTTGATGTGTATTTAATTCGCGTCGGTGAAAAAGCTGAAAAAGTAGGATTACGTTTAGCCGAGCAGTTACGAACTGAAATTCCAAATTTAAAATTACAGCTTGATTGTGCGGGTGGCAGCATCAAAAGTCAGTTTAAAAAAGCCGATAAAAGTGGCGCAAAATTCGCACTTATTTTAGGCGAAGACGAAGTGACACAAGGAAAAATTGCTGTAAAATCATTGCGTGATGAGCAAGTTGGACAGCAGTTGCTGATGCTAAGTGATTTGGCTGATTTTTTGAGAAAACAAAACATTATTTAGTGGAGAATACAAATGAGTGATGATTCAGCGGTAGTACGAAATCATGGGATGATTGCCAACAATTTGGCAATACTTGTTAAAAATAAATGTATGTTGAGTGCTGCGTTAGGTGGAAAAGACACGATTTTAACGGCTCTCGTAGATGTAAATTATAAAACAAGTACCGTTATTTTTGATACGAGTCCATCAGAAGCATTAAATAAAAAAGTTGTTCTGAGTCGCGTCATTAGATTTAGTGGACGATTTGAGGGCGTTCAAGTTGCTTTTTCTGGCTCAGATGTGACGCGAGTAAGACATGGCGGTTTTGATGCTTTTTCAATGCCATTTCCCGATTCTGTATTTTGGTTCGATCGACGTGGGGCTTATCGTATAGCAACACCGATTAGAAACTTTAGTATGTGTCAATTTACAATTACACCCCCAGAAGAAGAATCGACAGCAGAATATAAGTTTAATTATGAAGCTGCCAGAACTAAAGTCAGAGAACAATTAGCTGAAAAAATTGAAGAAGACGCGCTTGTTGAAGAAAGAGAATATCAGAAAAAATTCTCACGAATGACTAAGGAAGAAAAAGTTCAAGCCTCTATCGAACGACAAGCATTTTTAGATGAGCGAGAACTTAATCCCATTTTACCCGATGAAGAAGCACTTAATGTCTTTTCATTAAGAGTCTTAGACATCAGTATGGGTGGTTGTGCGATGTTTAACGAGGTAGAGGAATTTTCGTATTTTTTAAATCAAGGTGACATTTATAAAAACTGTGTGATTACAATGCCAGATCATGGGGTTGTTGAGGTTTCTATGGAGTTAATGTTAAAACGTCTTCCCAAAGCTGAAGATAATATCGATGAAGAAGGACATCATCACGCCAAAAAAGGGCTAGAAGAATATCTGGGATTTAAAATAGTTGAAGCCTCTCAAACTGCCGAATCAGTCATATTTCGTTATATTCAAGTACTTGATCGTATTGCGAAAAATAAATAATCCCGACGAGAAAATTTAATGGAACTTTACGAAACAGAAGAACAACAAGTTGAAGCATTGCAAAAATGGTGGAAAGAAAACGCGACCGCTTCATTCATTGGTTTAGGTATTGCGATTGCAACAATTTTAGGCTGGAACGCTTGGCTCGATTATAAAAAAGAAGAAGCAGGTAAAGCCTCAGCGGTATATGACCAATTACTTAAAGATATAAACGAAAATAAAGTTAGCGAAATTGATACGGTTGCCACAAAACTAAAAACGGAATTTGGATCGACGGAATATGCGACTTACAGCATACTTTTACAAGCCAAAACAAAAGTTGAATCAGGTGATTTAGCTGCTGCAAAAGAACTTTTACAAGGTTTGGCAAATCAATCGAGTGACCTTAATCAACTCGCAAAATTACGTTTAGTGCGTTTGTATTTAGCAACGGGCGAATATGAAAAAGGTTTGCAGCTCATTGGACAAGTTAATCAAAAAACAGCAGCAGGTTTTGAAGATAATTACGATGAATTAGTAGGCGATTTATACATAGCGTTAGACCGACTTGATGAGGCTCGTACTTCTTACGAAAAAGCCTTGCGAAACGGCTATCAATCGCCATTGTTGCAATTCAAACTTGACGATTTAACCGCACCTGAAAAATTGGAAAATACAAAATAATGCGTCGCACACTTCTATTACTTACTGCGCTATCATTGACCGCCTGTTCAACATTGGACGTGGTAAAGGATTCGATGTCGGGTATTTCGGATTATTTTTCGGGCGGCGAAGATAACGCTGAACCACCTGCTGCTTTAACCGAATTTACCGCCGAAGTTCAAATTGAAAAATTATGGAGTTCATCAACAGGCGTTGGAACAAATGAACAGACTGTAAAACTCGCTCCCGCTGTTCACAATCAAAAAATTATTACTGCTGATCGTGAAGGTTTAGTACAAGCGCAACATTTAGCGACAGGTGACGACATTTGGGAAGTTGAAACAGAATTAAAATTATCAGGTGGCGTGGGTTTGGGTGCAGAAACCATTATTTTAGGTTCGAGCAACGCTGATGTGATTGCCTTAAATAGTGACACTGGCGATAAACTCTGGTCGGTTAAAGTATCGAGCGAAGTGTTAGCCATTCCAACAATTGCAAAAAACATTGTTATCGTTCGCACTACAGATGGCACAGTAACCGCATTGAGTGAACAAACAGGCGCAAAATTATGGGGTTACGAACATAACGTTCCTGCATTAAGTATTCGCGGCACAGGCGCACCGTTAATTGTTGAAGATAAAGTTATCGCAGGTTATGACAATGGGAAATTGATTGCGCTTAATTTACGAAATGGAAAATTTGCGTGGGAAACCACTATTTCAATTCCAAAAGGTCGTTCCGAAGTTGAACGCTTGGTTGATTTAGACGTTGACCCCATTGAAATTAACGACGTAGTTTATATTGCTAGTTATCGCGGTGGTATTGCAGCAATTTCTGCATCAGATGGCGATGGAATGTGGCGAAACGAAAACATTTCATCTTATTCAGGTTTGAGTAACGATTTTCGTTATTTGTATTTGAGTGATTCAAAAAGTAACGTCTGGCAAGTTGATCAACGTACTGGCAGTGGATTATGGCAACAAAAAGATTTACATCATCGCCGTTTAACTGCACCTACAACGTATCAAAATTATGTTATTGTCGGTGATTTTGAAGGTTATGTGCATTGGCTAAGTAGTTCCGATGGACGACAACTTGGACGTATTCAAATTAGCGATAGTCCGATTGAAGCTAAACCTGTTGTAGTTGATGATGTTGTTTAT
Organism: Methylococcaceae bacterium; assembly: GCA_037134135.1. Classification (GTDB taxonomy): domain Bacteria; phylum Pseudomonadota; class Gammaproteobacteria; order Methylococcales; family Methylomonadaceae; genus UBA10906. The sequence continues at coordinate 4,125 of JBAXMT010000075.1, forward strand.
ATTTATGCCAAAGATGGTACGCTTGCAGCATTGAAAGCAAAATAAATCAAAAAATCAGGTTCAAGATAAACTCATCTTGAACCTTTCACTTTTCCCTCCAAGAAAAATACAAAACTATGTTACCCGTAATCGCTTTAGTCGGTCGTCCCAACGTGGGCAAATCGACCTTATTCAATTTATTAACCCGCACACGAGATGCGATTGTTGCCGATTTTGCTGGCTTAACTCGCGACCGCCAATATGGACGCGTCAAACATAAAGATATTCGCCCTTGTTTAGTTGTTGATACAGGCGGAATTGCGGACGATGCCGAAGGTATTGAACGTGTGGCGCGTCAACAAGTGCAAGTAGCTTTGGAAGAAGCCGACATTATATTTTTCATGGTAGACGGACGCGCAGGATTAAGTACTTCTGATAAAGTGATTGCCGATATGTTGCGTCGCTTAAATAAACCTGTAATTTTAGTCACCAACAAAACTGACGGTGTCGATTCATTTTCTGCCATTTCAGATTTTTACAGTTTAGCACTGGGTGAACCTATAAAAATAGCGGCATCACATGGAACAGGTGTTCCCGAATTGTTGCGAATGGCAGACCAATTATTGCCTATCACTATCGAAGAAGAAATCGAAGATAAAGACGAAATCAAAATTGCCATCGTCGGTCGCCCAAATGTTGGAAAATCAACGCTTGTGAATCGTTTGTTGGGTGAAGAACGTGTTGTTGTTTTCGATGAAGCGGGTACAACTCGTGACAGCATTTATATTCCGTTTGAACGCGATGGCAGAAAATTTACACTCATCGACACAGCTGGAATGCGTCGTCGTTCACGCATTGATGAAGTGATTGAAAAATTCAGCGTGTTGAAAGCATTGCAAGCGGTCGAAAAAGCCAACGTCGTCATTTATCTAGTCGATGCTCAAGAAGGTATTACCGACCAAGACGCGCATTTATTGGGTTTGGTTTTAGAAGCGGGACGCGCTTTGATTATCGGTTTGAATAAATGGGACGGCATTTCAGCCGACCAAAAAAACACCATTAGCCGTTTATTAGAAGTGAAATTAACGTTTGTGGAATTTGCTGAAAAGCACACGATTTCTGCGTTGCACGGAAGCGGTGTGGGCAAAATGTTTGATCGTGTGCAAAGTTTGTATGAAGCAGCAATGCTCGATATGTCTACGCCAAATTTGACGCGAATGTTGAAAGAAGCAACTCTCGCGCATCAACCACCAATGGTAAATGGACGACGCATTAAATTGAAATACGCGCATCAAGGTGGACGAAATCCGCCAATTGTCGTGATTCATGGCGCACAAACCGACGAATTGCCCGAATCGTACAAACGTTATTTGATTAATTATTATCGAACATCGATGCAGTTGAGCGGCACGCCGATTCGGATTGTTTTCAAATCACCTGTGAATCCATTCCACGGTACAAAACCAAAAATGACCGAATGGGCAGTTAAAAAACGAGAACGTTTAACTCGTCGAGCAAAAGCAAAAAGCCACTAAAACATTCATCATTGCCCGCGTAGAAAAAACTTATCGAGGTCTTGTGTCGATAACGCAATCCATGTCGGGCGACCGTGATTACATTGTCCACCGCGTTCCGTTTGTTCTAGCTCGCGCAAGAGCGCATTCATTTCGTCTTGCGTTAAAATTCGATGCGCTCGCACCGAACCATAACACGCCATTTTTGCCAATACGTCGCTAAATTCGGTTTGAATGCGATAACTTTCTTCGTGTTCTAGCAAATCAGCCAACACATCACGTACCAATTGTTCACCGTCTGAATTCTGCAATAACGCTGGTTGAGCGCGTAGTAAAAGCGTTTCCAATGCAATCCGATTTAATTCAAAACCTACAGTTTGAAAAAAATGTTCTGAATTTTCAGCCAATTCCGCTTCGGCTTCTGTGACAGTGATTTTTATCGGTATCAACAACGATTGCGTGGCAATTTTACCGTCAGCGTATTGCTGTTTTAGTCGCTCAAAAGTAATGCGTTCATGCGCGGCGTGCGTATCAACCAAAACCATGCCAGTTGCTGTTTCCGACAAAATATAAATACCGTGTAAATGCGAAATCGCATAACCTAAAACCATTAAATTTGGATTCGTATCAAACGTTTTTTTATGTTCGGATAGTGATTCGTTCGACTGAGAATAAAGCGTTTGATAAATTTCAGGTTCTGAAAGGTTTAGCGATTGTTGAAAACGTGGTGAAAAATTTTGAGCAGGTTCAAACTCACTTTCTGAATGCACTGACAATTCACCATAATTCGGAATAATTGGACGCACATTCGCCAAAGCCCGCTTCACACAAGACATCACAAAATCATGCACCGCCCGACTTTCACGAAATCGCACCTCCAATTTTGCAGGATGTGCGTTTACGTCAACTTCTTCGGGATTGAGCGTCAAATACAATACAAAAATCGGGTGTCGTCCTGAAAAAAGTACGTCCGAGTAGGCTTGTTTAATAGCATGGGAAACGGTTTTATCTTTGACAAATCGCCCATTCACATAAAAAAACTGCATATCGGTTTGACTACGCGAAAACGTTGGCACGCTAATCCAACCGCTTAACGTTAAGCCAGAAATTTCAAAATCCAAATGCAACGCGTTATTAATAAAATCAGAACTTAAAATTGCCGCGACACGTTGTTCTTGTTGAGCTAAATCTAATGCAGGCGTGAGTTTTAAAATCTCTTTTTGTTGATAAAATAGGGTAAATCCTAATGCAAATCGACTTAACGCCATACGTTTTATAATGATTTCAATATGACTAAATTCGGTTTTATCACTTTTTAAAAACTTGCGGCGAGCGGGTGTGTTATAAAACAAATCGCACACTTCAACCGTGGTGCCTTGCCGATGGGGCGCAGGTTGAATATCGAAAAATTGTTCTGCACCATCACTTACTACCGACCAACCGTGTGCCGAATTTTCAATACGCGAAGTCAGCGTTAATTTCGCAACGGAACTAATACTCGCCAACGCTTCGCCACGAAAACCCATGCTGGTAACGTGTTCTAAATCGTCCAAATTTGAAATTTTACTGGTCGCATGGCGCGATAACGCAAGCGGTAAATCATCCTTTTCAATGCCCACGCCATCGTCACAAACTCGAATTAAACGCAATCCGCCTTGTTCAACATGAATCGTAATTTGTGTGGCTTGCGCGTCAAAACAATTTTCGAGTAGTTCTTTAACAATCGACGCGGGGCGTTCAATCACTTCACCAGCGGCGATTTGATTAACGAGCTGCGGTGGAAGAATATGAATAGACATGAGCTGTTTTTAGAAATAAAAAAGGCGCGAAACTCGCGCCTTTGTAAGTGATAAATGCGTTAAATTATAATGCGGCAATACGTTGTTGTTCGTTTTTAGGTTGTTTCATATAACTGTGAACCCCCTTTAAAATTGCTGTGGCAATTTTTAATTGATGCCCAGAATTCACCAACTTTAACTCTTCAGCATGATTTGAAATAAAGGCAGTTTCCACCAAAATTGACGGAATATCAGGTGATTTTAGTACCGCAAAAGCCGCTTTTTGTACGGATTCAAAGTGCAATTCAGCGACAGTTTCAAAGTTATGTAAAACTTTATTTGCTAATAATACACTCGCTTCTTGTGTCGCACTTTGTGATAAATCTAATAAAACATTAGTTAAGCCGTTTTCTTCGTCGTTAAGTTGTTCGCCTTCAACTAAATCGGCAGCATTTTCACTGTGAGCGTGCCAATATGCAGATTCACTCGATGCACCGCTAGTTGATAACGCATAAACTGATGCGCCTCGAACGCCAGTATCTTTAATCGAATCTGCGTGAATTGATATAAATACATCAGCTCTCGCCGCCCGTGCAATATCCATACGTTTGCGTAAACCGACGTAATAATCACCTTGTCGAACCATAACAGCTTTCATGCCAGTTTGGGCATTAACAAGAGCTTCTAACTTTTTAGCAATCGACAATACGACATCTTTTTCATAAGTGCCACCTGAACCTTGTGCGCCAGAATCATTACCACCATGTCCAGCATCGATGGCAACAACAAAAGGTTTTACAATTTTTCGATTTGTATCTTCGGTGTTTTTTACAGAAATTATTGGTGTGGTTAACTTCTTGATTACAACTTCTGGAACAGCTTTAGATATTGAAGTTGTTTTTACTGGAATTTTTTCAATGATTGGAACAGATTTATTGACAGGTTTTGCATCAATTATTGGTTCAACTTTTGCGACTTGATTACTCAAACCTTTATCTAATAATTCTACGACAAATTTATTATTGCCTAACGAATCGGTATGTAACGTGGTGGTTTTTGTTGAAAGTGGCTTTTTTAAATCAATGACAATACGCAAATCGGCACTGTTTTTAGTTCCGACACGAATGCTGGAAAATAATGGATGTGACGCAGGAGGTTGCGATAATTCTTTTGTCGCCACTGCATTAGGTAAATCAATCACCAAACGTGCTGGGTTATCAAAAAATTGCACCTTATTTTGACTTACAGACGCACTTACGTCGAGTGTAATACGCGACTGATCAGGCGTAGTCCAATAACGTAACGAATTTACGCGCAAAACCTCATCGGCATAAGCCAAATTCATCAAGCTATATAAATTTAATAGAACAATCAATAATTTCCAATAACGACTCATACCATAACCCACCAGTGATAATATGGTTTAAATTATATCAGTATGTTATTGTTTTTACACGCACTAATTAAGACGTTTTTATCGTGTTTAATCCATTTATTTGAAGTAATCGCCCGTCACGCTGAATAGTTAATGAGATATTCACATTTGCTGCGGGTAAAACACCCGCACCTTTATCTGCCCATTCAACAAAACACAACGCATTTTCATTCAAATAATCATCAATTCCAATCCACTCTAATTCTTCAGAATCTGCAAGGCGATACAAATCGAAATGGAAAATCTTGCGTTCATTAATTTCGTATTCTTCAATTAGTGCATACGTTGGACTTTTAATTGCACCTGTAACCCCAGCTGCTCGTAATAATCCGCGCACTAATGTTGTTTTACCCGCGCCTAAATCACCGTGTAAAAAAATCAGTGATTTTTTTGGCAGCTGCAACCATAAATCTGCACCAAATTTTTCGGTGGCTTCATTGTCTGGTAAAAAAAAGGAATTAGTCATTTTTCAAAGCGTAAGTTATCGGCGTTTGCGGCGCAGCAACCACTTGATTTCGACCGCTTTCTTTCGCTACATATAATGCTTCATCTGCCATTTTAATTGTATTTTTAAAATCTGGATGTCCATCATGAATTGCTGTGCCAACACTAATCGTCAATGTCAACGGAATGTTATTACTTAATTTAAATGTGAATTTTTCCACTGCAAACCGAATTTTTTCTGCAACGATATTAATTGCTGGTATTTGAACATCAGCAAGAACAATCATAAATTCTTCACCACCTAATCGAAATACAAAATCTCCCGCTCGAACTTGTTGCGCTAAAATATCAGCTAGCTGCAATAACACTCTATCACCATTATCATGCCCATAGGTATCATTCACATTTTTGAAAAAATCAATATCCACCATCACGCAACCAAACAAAATTCCGTTTTCTAAACTATAACGGGTTTCTTGGCGCATCACGGTTTCTAAATAACGTCGATTAAATAAATGCGTGAGTGGATCACGTCCATTTTCTTCTTCAATGGTATCGTTGGCGAGATTATTTAATATCCAAATGGCAGTCGAAATATGCTCATTTAAATGACTTAACGTTTCTTCGATAGCGATTACATTTTTATCAAGCACATGAATGCCTAACAAACGCATTTCTTCATCGATGTTATCAAGTTGTAAAACCAATAAACGCAGTTCTTTTCTGCCTGCTAAAAATAAATGTGCTTTATGTGAAACCCATAAACCAAAATTAGAATGACGAATAGTGCCTTGTGTACTAGCATCATATTTATTTTGAGTAATTTGCAATAATAAGTTTCGCATCCATTCCGAAAGCGACGTACATAACTTTGAATAATCAAATGCGAGATTTTGTGATGAAACGTGCAGCTTTAAAGATTCTGCATTTTTTTCGTTAATCATTGTATCGTGAGCATAACTTTCATCGATAACAGCCAAGCCTAAATCAAAAACTTGCCCACAAAGAATAATGGCATCAGCTAATTCATCACGTTCTAAATTCGATTCTTTCAAAACAAGCGCGACTTGCAATTTAATCAATCCCATTCCGTAATCAACTAAGGATTCGGTCAAAAATAACTTCCCGATTCGGTCATTTTGCTCCCATGGC
>JBAXMT010000076.1:0-9883 GCA_037134135.1 Methylococcaceae bacterium
TATTCAAAAACAGGAATATCATGCGTTTGAACGGCACAAATCGCCGCGCCGCGTGCTTGTCCAAGTTTCAACGCCGAATCAGCATTTTTGCTCATAAATACTTGTTCGATTGCCATTTGTTCGGGTTGATACATTTCGACCAGTTGCAAAATACCGTCAAAAACTTGTTTAAGTTTGCGCGGAAAATCATCGGCTTGAATTTTTAACGCGCCACTGGCAATGTAACGATAACCGTTCGGCAGCGTTTCAATAATTCCGTAACCCGTCAAACGCGAACCTGGATCGATACCAAGAATTTTCAACCCATCGTCGCCATAATTTCGTCGCTAATATCACCATTCGAGTAGACATTTTGCACGTCGTCTAAATCTTCTAAACGCTCAATCAATAGCATCATTTTTTCGGCATTTTCTTTATCTAATTCGGCTTTTGTCGCCGCTTGCATGGTGATTTCAGAACTTTCAGGTTCAAAACCCGCTGCAACCAACGCTTCTTTAACGTTCAAATAATTTTCCAGCGTCGTCATTACGTCTTTTGAATTGTCTTCATTCGTGACAACATCGTCAGCACCCGCATCAATCGCGGCTTCCATTAACGTATCTTCGTCAGTTTCTGCACCGTAACTAATAATTCCAACTGTGCTGAACATATAAGCAACCGAACCGTCTGTACCTAAATTGCCGCCTGATTTACTGAACGCATGACGAACTTCGCCAACGGTGCGTTGTTTATTGTCAGTCAAACAATCGACGATAACCGCCACGCCGCCTGCGCCATAACCTTCATAACGAATGGCTTCATAATGCACGCCTTCCAATGTTCCCGACGCTTTTTTGATTGCGGTATCGATTGTGTCACGGCGCATATTTGCGCCTAACGCTTTATCAATCGCCGAACGTAAACCTGGATTACTAGCGGGATCAACGCCGCTTGTTTTTACTGCAACGCTAATTTCACGCAAAATTTTAGTAAAAATTTTGCCTCGTAACGCATCTTGTCCTGCTTTACGATGTTTAATGTTTGCCCATTTACTGTGACCAGCCATATTATTTGCTCTCTAAATTATTAGTTAAAAAAGTTTATAAAATATACGGTAAAACCGCTGTTAAATTTTTATCGTCAATGAAAAAATCCGCTTGTTCACGGACTAATTTTCGATTCACCACACCACCAAAACCAATGACTTTCGCGCCAACTTGTTGCGCTTCTAAATCCGTTTTTCCGTCACCAATCATGACTAGAAATTCTCCCCCCTTTGAAGGGGGGCGGGGGGGATGTGCTTTAAAAATTGACGAAACAATGTTTGCTTTGCCACCATTTTTAGCCAAAGGCGATTCGATTTCATAACCTAAATAATCGCCATTTTCTGCAAAATAAACAGCAACTGCGTGAACATTCTCAACTGGAACATTTAAAAGTTTCGCCAACGGTAAAATCGCGGGCAATAAACCACCGCTGATAATGTGAACAGTTTTATTGTGTTTGGCGAGTTCCGCAAAAACGTCCGCAACGCCGTCAACCAATTCAGCAATATAAAATTCCGCCAACCAATCAATCGCGTCACGATTTGGTTTAATTAATTCTAATCGTTTGCCATAAATATCTTCTAAGGCTACTTCGCCATTCATTGCCGCGTCGGTAAGTTTTGCGAGTTCGTCACCTAAACCCACGCGCCGCGCCAATTCGTCTATGCCTTCAATTTTGCTTAATGTGCTATCGCAATCAAAGCAGACGATGTCGAAACTCATAACGTGATTTGCGACGCGTGATTAACTTCCGTAATCGCACCAACTTGTGCCAATAAATCTGCACTCAATGGTTCAGAAATACTAATCACAGCCATCGCGTGTGCTTGATTATCAGCTGTCCCGACTTGCATTCTTGAAATGTTAATTGCCGCATTTCCCAAAACTGAACTAATCGCTGAAATCACACCTGGTTTATCATCGTGTTGTGTAATTAACAGCGTACCTTCTGGAATAACTTCGATGTCCATATCGTTAATTGAAACTAAACGCGGTTGACGACCACCCAATAAAACACCTGAAACGGTAATCGAATCATTTGCGCTGTAGCCTGTTAATTTAATTAACGAAACGTAATCTTGAGTTTCTTGTGAAACCAATTCAACCAACGCCAAACCCTGACGTTTTGCGATATTTTCAGCATTCACACGATTCACGGGCGTTGAAACTTGGCTGGATAAAACACCAATTAACGCAGCAACCGAAACAGGACGTGGCGAAACTTCAGCCGCTCTACCAAATAAAGAAACTTCTAATTTCGTCAACGGGTTCAAACTTAAACCCATTAGAACTTTACCCAATTGCGTGGCAAGATTCATGTAATCGTTTGATTTTTTCAATTCATCTGCTGAAACACGCGGTAAATTAAGCGCATTTATCGCTTCATTTGTGCGTAAAAAAGTGACTGCTTGTTCTGCAATTTCAACACTAACAGCGAGTTGCGCTTCATTCGTCGATGCGCCCAAATGCGGCGTGAAAACGATATTGTCTAATTCAAACAGCGGCGAATTTTTTGGTGGTTCATTTTCATAAACGTCCAACGCTGCGCCAGCGATTTGTTTATTTTTCAACGCTTCATAAAGTGCCGCTTCGTCAATCAAACCACCACGAGCGCAGTTAATTAGCATCGCCGTTGGTTTCATTTTTTCAAGTTGCGCGGCATTAATAATGTTTTTCGTTTTTTCAATTAACGGACAATGCAAGGTCACATAATCCGAACGCGAAATTAAATCGTCTAAACTGACTGATTCCACGCCCAAATCCGCATAAATCTCAGGTGAAACAAACGGGTCAAACGCAATAACGTGCATTTTCAAACCTGCTGCACGTTGTGAAACTAAACGCCCAATCGTGCCAAAACCCACGATTCCCAACGTTTTACGCGCAATCTCTGAACCTGTTAATTTTGAGCGTTCCCACTTTCCTTCGCGAACCGATTTATCTGCCATCGGTAAATGACGACTCAACGACATCATGTGAGCAATTGCTAATTCGGCAGTCGTTGTCGCATTTGCATCAGGCGTATTCATCACGATTACGCCCATTTCCGTTGCTGCTGGAATATCAACGTTATCCACGCCAATTCCTGCACGTCCAATCAATTTTAAATTTTTCGCAGCTTGTAAAACTTTAGGTGTAACAACCGTGTCGCTACGAATTAACAGCGCATCAAAATCACCAATTTTTGCACACAATTCATCTTCGCTTAAACCTACTTCAAAATGAATTTCGATGTCGGCTTGTGCTTTTAAATAATCCACGCCGTCATTGGCGAGTTTGTCTGAAATAAAGATTTTTTTCATAAAATTTGAGTTTAAAAATTAAGGACGGTGATAACCCGCAGATACAGGTTTCGGAGTTGTTTTTGGTTTTGCAACAGGTTTTACTGCTTTGATTGCTTTGATTGCTTTTACTTTTGTAGAAATAGCTGGTTTTTTGGTTGCAATCGTTTTTGATTTTGGTGCAAATTTTGGAATTACCGCTGCCACTTTTTTTGCAACAGGAACAACCGCTTTAGTGGGCGGTGAAATTACGGGAATATCGTTTTTTGGTAACGCAGTTAATTCCTCAGCCGCTTCTTGTTCTGGTGAAAGTACACGTTCATAAATTGCAGTTGGATTACCGTTTTGTTTTTCTAACGTATCTTTCAAAACAGCTTGATCAAATTCAAGTAATTCATTGTTATTGGCTTTTTGAATTAAAGCCAATGTACTCGCCAAACGCTGATCAAAAGTCGTTTCTTCGCCTTCTAAATCAGGATGCGATTCGACGTATAAAACGTTATTGCGCCAACCCACTTTGATTGGTTGTTTCACGATATACACCACTGTGCCTTCATCGACTAAATGATAAAGTTGGTCAATATCTTCGGGATACATTCGCACGCAGCCATGGGTAATCTGCATTCCAATACCAAAGATTTTATCAATATCCGTACCATGAATTCGATAATCACCTGGCAAATTCAAATACAGCGCGTAAGCTCCGAGTGGATTATGAATACCAGCGGGAACAACTTCGGGTAACGGATCACCCAATGCCGCGTGTTCACGACGAATTGATTCAGGCGGTCGCCAAACGGGATCTTTAACTTTCTTTTGAATCGTCGTTTTTCCAAGCGGCGTATTCCAATCTTGTCGCCCTACCCCGTGTGCAAACGAATAAATTTTTCCGTTTGGCGAATAATAATACATCCGATATTCAGCGATATTGAGCGTAATACCAACGTGCGGCGAATCAGGCAAAATACGCTTGTTGGGCAATGTAATGACTTCATCTTTTTTGATAAGCCAACGATCCAAATCTTGATTCAAACGAATAATTTCCATTTGCCCCAATGAAAAGCGTCTTGCCACATCGAGTAATGTTTCATTTTTTTCAGCGCGAGTTACCGCAATTTCATTTGGATATTCTGCAATCACGCTGTCATGCGCTTTTGCAGGTGGATTATAAACAGTCGCAAAAGTGGGCTGACATAATAACGCTAAAGTAGAAAAGACAATCGGAACGCGGATTTTCATTACAAAACAACTCAATAAACAAAGGGATAATTAAAAAACTTAACGTATTTTAACAACAAAAGCAGAGCGCGTCTTAACTTTAAACAGCGCAATTTTATGAAATCAAAATGATAAAAATTTGAAAGCGGAAGCATTCGTCGTCAATAACGTCGATGGCGAAGGCGTTGCCCAATACAAAAAAATCGTTAGTAAAGACATCAACGCAGAGGAAGGTAAGTTTTTGTAATTAAATAATTTTAATGCTGTTCCAAACGATTTTTTGATGCGCCGATTTGATAAATCGACGCTATACATTTCATCTAATAATAAATGCACCAAAAAACCAAAACCTAAAAAAAATCCATTTAACCACGCATAAGAAGCACTTTGTTTAAACGCATAATCACTAACGCAAACCATCAACAAAGCAAAAAAAACTAACGCTAAAATTGAATGAAAAATGCCACGATGCACGGTGAATCGCTTAATTGAGGCTAAAACTAAAAAACGTGTCAGCCAATAAATGCCAGCGGCTAAAATCAATAATTGATAGGATTCAACGTAAGTTTTTAACGCCGATAAAACTGCCGTCGCTGAAAATAATGCCAACACATTAAATAACAATCGCACAGGTTTAGAATTTACAGCGTCAACATCGGGCAACATTCCACCTACAATTCCGAGAAAAACTAACCACGGCGCGTGTGAAAAATCCATGATATTTAAATTCATACCCAAAACCGCAACGATACTACTACTGCTTGCAGCGGTTGAAAGATGAACATTAAAATTTGCCATCTTTTCGAGTGCTGTAATGCAATGCCATCCACATAAAAAATTGTGTTCCTAAAATCAAATTCGCCATCAATAAATGAATCGGTTGTGCAACAGGCGGCATTCCTAATCTATCTAAACTGACACCAGCCAAAATCGCTGTCACAATCAAACCAAATAATAAAAACCCAGCACGAACCAGCGGGTGATTTTTGGCGACATTTTGCCAAAGTCGCCAAACTAGCCACGCATTTGTAAATAAAATCAGTGATGAAAATGAGCGATGCACATAAAAAATTATCGGAAAGTCATCGCGCCAAAATTGCCGTTCAACTGAAATTAAATCGTGTGAAATAAAATCTACCGCTTCTCGTACTTGCGTTCCCATCGCAATTTGAATTACGGTCATAAGCAAAACGACATTTAACACTTTCGGAAATTTTGCAGGCAAAACACTTAAATCAATCTGAGTAAAACTTTCACGTTGTGAACGCGTAATTGTGTAAATCAACAAGGCAACAATAATAAGCGCGACAACCATGTGAATCGTAATTTTGAGCGGATTTAAATTACTTGAAACCACAGTTGAACCAAGCCACCCTTGAAATCCGACCAATAAAAATGCCGTCACCGCTAAATAAAAAACAGGTTTATCTGTCTTCAAATAAATCCGTGATGACCAGGCGGTTAAAAAAATCAAAAAACCAATTGTCATTCCAACCAAACGATTTGTGTATTCTGTCCATGTTTTAATCGGATTAAATTCGGTGTTTTCATAACCCCGTTGCGCGTAAATTTCGTGATAATTTGCGGGTAATTGAGCCTCCGAAGTTGGTGGAATCCATTGTCCAAAACAGGTAGGCCAATCAGGACAACCCATGCCAGCACCCGAAGCACGCACAATTCCACCCGCCAAAATCACAAGATACACCGCGCAAATGGTCAACATTCCCAAGCGGCGAAAACGTAACGCTGCTGCATCATTCATTTTTCTGTCCTCCACCAATAATTTTTAACGTTTCTCGCATACCGTTATCTAAACGCAATGTTGAATCTACGGTTTCAGTATTCAGCACACACAACACAATCATTTTACTTACCGAAATCGTTTCGGTAATTTCACCTGTAATGGGATCTTTCACATTGCGAGCCAAACCACGCACTTTTGCTAATAAAACACTTCCGACATTTTCTTCATTTTCATCGATAATTCCGCAATTTGTTTCAATAATGGCACTCGGTTCACAAAGCCCAAGATTTAATTGTCGCTTCACATCTCCCAAATAATGCGTTCGTGCCACTATTTCTTGTCCTGTGTAACACCCTTTCGTAAAACTCACCGCGCCTGTTGCGTCTAATTTTAAGGCGTGCGGAATAAACTTTTCGCTAGTTTCGGGCAAAATCCAAGGTGTTCGCAGTTCAGCAGGTTTTAAAAAACGCTCAATAGGGAAATTTTCCATTTCAGAAAATTCCACTTTTGAACGCAATTTATAACGTTGCAACACGCTTTGAACAATCGATAAAAGCGTTTTTGGTAAAATCAAAAAGAAACTTTCTTGGAGTTTAACAATTAAAAACGTGGCGATGACTTTTCCTTTTGGATTACAAAATGCACCAAACTGACTTTTTCCATCGATAAGTGCATTGACATCACACGTCATTTGACCTTGTAAAAAAGACGCACCGTCTTTACCTGTTACCGATAAAACACCTAAGTCCGATTGATTGATTAAAGAATTCATTTTTTCTCCAATGTTAAAAATCGGTACAAAAAGTCCACTTTTTCATCATTCGTAATTTGTTCTGACCCGATTTCACGCCAATCATTTAAATCAAATTCGGGAAAAAATGTATCGCCTTCAAATTCGGCTTGAATATCGGTTAAATAGAGCCGCTTTGCTAGCGGTAACGCCATTTCATAAAGTGTCGCACCACCAATAACAAACAATTCTTCGCCATAATTTTGCGCGTCATTTAACGCAGTTTCGAGCGAATTAAACACCAAACAGCCAGCGGGTTGATAATCGGTATTTTTGCTTAAAATTAGATTTGTACGCCCGTCGAGAGGCTTACCGATAGATTCAAACGTTTTACGCCCCATTAAAATCGGTGCATTCATTGTAATCGCACGAAAGCGTTTTAAATCCGCTGATAAATGCCATGGCATTTTATTATCACGTCCAATAACGCGATTTTTCGACATAGCGACGATGAGTGATATTTTCATTTAGTGTAGGATTTGTGCTTTGAAAAAAGATAATTTTACGGGATAAGAGCTTATGAAAAAAATTTTAGTCGTTTTTACAGGTGGAACGATTGGTTCGAGTGTCAATAATGGCGCGATTGATACCGATAAAAAAACCGCTTTTTTGTTGCTCGAACAGTTTAAACAGCGTTTTCCACATACAAATATAAATTTTACAACAATACAACCTTATCAAATCTTGAGTGAAAATCTCGCGCCAAAAATCTGGACGACGTTAATTTCATCAATTGAAAATGCAAATCCTACATTGTATGACGGCATTATTGTCACTCACGGCACAGACACATTAGCTTATACCGCAGCCGCGTTAGGGTTTTATTTTCACGCGCTTAATATGCCGATTTTTTTAGTGTCGAGCCAATTTCCATTAAGCAATGAAAACGCAAACGGATTGGATAATTTCAGTTTTGCGATTGAAAAAATTTTGCATGAAAAATTAACAGGTGTTTTTGTACCTTATCGAAATCCCAGTGAAAAAACAGTCACTGTACATAATGCAATGCGCTTAATTTGTTCGCCACAACTGAGTAGTGATTTTTTTAGTGTTGCTGATGTAAATACTGTTCAGAAAACTATTTTTGACGCGTCACTCAAACCGATTTTTTCAGAACGCATTTTGATGATAAAACCTTATCCATCATTAAATTATGAGCATTTTAATTTGGATAATGTCGATGCTGTTTTGCACGATTTGTATCATTCTGGAACGGCTTGTACGACAAAAAAATGGGGCGAGAATTATTCGCTGCTAAATTTTATTGCGCGTTGTAAAAAAGAAAATGTGCCAATTTATCTCGCACCAGCGTTTAAATCTATTAACGCTTATCAATCAACGATTGAATTAACAAATGCGGGTGCGACAATGCTTTGGAATATGACGATTGAAGCTGTTTTTGTAAAATTATCATTGGGTTATGGTAATTTTATAGACGAAACAAAGGTTGTTTCATTCATGCAGAAAAATTTGGCGGGCGAATATATTTAAAAACTACACACACAATTACGCCGCTTAATTTTTCAATTGAAGCGGCGTAATGTTTTAAAAATTTTTCGATTTAGGCTTATTTGTGAGCCGCGTCGTAAATCTCTCTCATTTCTTTTACATATTCCAATGCTGATTTAATCGTAGCAGTCGCTTCGGTCATATTGCCAGCTGTTGCCGCTTCACGAGATGCAAGCAATTGGCTGTTTAATTTTTGACGTAAACGTTCTGTTTGTTCATAACGGAATTCTTTTTGTAATTGACGTGCATCAGAAACTGCTGCGATGAATGCAGTTTTGTCACCTTTTTCAGCAAGAGAAATCGCTTCTTCGATTTTTGCTTTCGTTGCATCAGCCGCAACTCTTACGATTGCGTTTTTGTCAGCATGTTCTTCAGCAGCAAAAGCTGGCGCAGAAACAGTTGCGAATGCAGCTACGATAGCTGTAGATAAAGCGATTTTTTTAAAAATGTTCATTAGATTCCCTAAATATGAAAAGACGTGAAATTTATATTTAACCTACTTCTAAGCTAGGTTAAATAGGCTCGCATTATACGCAACCACCACAGAAAAAAAAGAATTGTTTCAAGGTTTATCAGTGTTATCGACAATTGGACAAACATAAAAAGTCCCGTAGAATAACCAACATTCAAATTTCTGCGAGCCGCCCCATTCGTTCATGCACTTAAAGACGACATTTCTAAAAAAATTCCTACTGCTTGCAATGCTATTTTTGCTTGCGGTAACGTATTTTCATAGTCGTTTAACAGACACCACAATTACTGATTTAACCAGCGGTTTTGAGCATCCACTTGAAGGCTGGGATCATATCGTGACGATGTTGGGCGTTGGTATTTGGGCGGCACAATTACGCGGCAAAGCGATTTGGTTATTACCGTCTACGTTTGTTGGCGTGATGAGTTTGGGCGGTATTTCAGGCGCGGCGAAATATCTTACTGTACCGAGTGCCGAAATTTTGATTATCTTATCGTGTTTGGTGTTTAGCTTTCTTATTTTGCGAAAGATTCGGTTTGATAACAAAATTAACGTTTTGATTGTGGCGTTTTTTGCATTTTTTCATGGTTACGCTCATGGTGCAGAAATTTCCGCTTCTGCCAGTTTAATTTCTTACACGCTTGGTTTTATGGTTGCCACGTTGCTTTTGCATGGCGCGGGCATTTTAGTTGCAAAAATCGTTTTGCTTTCAATTACGTTTTTTATTGCACAAGCGTTAAATGTCGTCATTCCAAATGAACCAACCCAAACCATTACCGCAAGTTATTCGCAAACGGCACAAAGCGAAATTCAACAAATCGAAACGCAATCTATTGTAAAACC
>JBAXMT010000077.1:0-9644 GCA_037134135.1 Methylococcaceae bacterium
CTATTTCTGATGATGGTGGTTCAGTCAGTAGCAGTTCTGCGATGATAATTGATGTCGTGGGTGTGTATTTAGATGTTACCACCGTTTAAATAAGGCTCTATTTGGGTTGTGTCTTTCATTCTTGAGAGGCACAACTTAACTTTTTCTTTGCATCGCAACGTCATAAACTGCGTTATTTTTTCGCTTTCCTACCGCAATAACGAACACAAACAATCTCACCATCATCTACTTCGTAGACTAATCTATAACCCGTTGAGCGCAGTTTGATTTTATAAGCGCATTCAAAATCATGCAGTCTATTCGCTGGAATGTGGGGATTTTCTAAACATTTCGCCAATTTCTTTTTGAATTGCTCTTTGATGCTGTTGTCGAGTTTGTCCCATTCTTTTTGTGCGCTGGTAACAGTTTCAATTTATAAGTCATCGAGCGACACTTCAATAGCAAACGATTTTTCAATTTGTCTAGCTTTCACAATTTCGCCCAACTCATAATCTTCCAAACGATTCAACAGTTGTTCATAGTGAGCTGGCGAAATCAAATAAGCCGCTGGTACATTTCTTTCAAAAATAGCTACTGTCTCATCTTGAGATTTTTCCAATAACGCTTTTGGATTTCTTCTCAATTCAGAAAGGCTGGCACTAAATGGAGCTAATATCGGTTGCATAAAATTTAAACCTCCCCAATCAAAAATCAAAAACAAAACAAAAACGCAAAATTCTCAAATCAGGATGCTGATTTTATGCCACTTGTCATGTAATTTCTGAGCAAGCTATTCAAAAAAACCTGATATTTGACGTGTTCTTCACCTGCGCGTTTTTTTAAAAACAACAGCACATCATCATCAAGTTGCAACGTCGCTCGTACTTTTTTGGGTTTGTAAAATCGTCCTCGAATACCTTGGCTAAAATCATAATCGTCTGCCATTTCGTAATCATCAAATCTCGCTCTATCTTCAATTGTATTCATAAGTTGCCCTTTCTTTAGGATTCACAGGTCTTGCAGAAATAATGCGAATTATTTCTTCACCTTCGTTGGTAAAAAACAAATTTGCCACAACAAGTAATCGTTGATTTTTAGCCGCTCCAATCGTAATCCAACGCTCTTCAAAATAGCTAAAACGATGGTCTAACTTCGATATTTGCAGTGGGTCATCAAAAACAGTTCTTGCCTCTTCAAAACTCACACCATGCTTTTGCAGGTTAATTTTGTTCTTATTTTCATCCTATTCAAATTTCATTCATGCGACCTCCAAAAAATCAAAAGCAAACAAAAGGTAAAAACACTGTCACCCACGCACCAACCGAACATTACTGCTATAGCTCTTACCGTAGTAGCTTGAATAGCCGTCCGTTGTAGTGACATACCACGCACCGTCACTATGGCTAGCAGTAGGCGAAGAAGACCAAAACCAGTTCGACGGCGTATTGGGAAATACAGTTAAGTTAATCGCTGGTTCAGTACACTGCTTTTCTGTTATAGAAACCAACTCTTTTACATTCGGTACGCGCCAATCACTGTAACCTGCAAAACCACCGCCATTATTGATAGTTTGTGCTTGTTGTAATGCTAACTGCCATGTGTAAGTCGTTGCACTGCCACCACTACAATCTGTACCACTTTGTCCTTCACTACATTTTTTCCACATTAAACCTGTTTTGGTATCACTCACGGTGCCGTTGTTATTTACTGTAAAACGATTGGTGGGCGTGGTGGCGGGAATACTGGCGGTTTGACACGTTTGTGCGAACACAACAACAGGCAATAAAGTTAAGACGCATAACGTTAATGATTTTTTGAAATGGGACATAATTCAACTCCAGAACGAATAAATAATTGCTGAACACGACGGCGTTTTAAACCATCCTTCATGTAGCCAACTTGACGCACGTTGACACGTCTAACAGCTTTTTGTAGCGATTGATTTTCTTTGATAATTTGAAACGCAAACGGCGTATTTTTAATAACATCCGTTATTTTGCCGCGTTGAATATGCAATTGAGCAAACGGATATTGATGCTGAAAATAATTGATTTGGCTGTAATAACGACTGACTTCAAGGCGGGACGGTTCGTAACGGGGTTTAAAGCACATCCCCCTCGCGCTTCGCGCCTCCCCCGTCAAAGGGGGAAAACCATTAAAAGCAAACTGCTTTTTATCTTTCGCCCCCTTTGAAGGGGGCAGCCTGAAAGGCTGGGGGCTGTGCTTTTCAAACAACAAATCCAACCAAGGAAACGATTGCCATAATCGTTGTTGTAATCGGTAGCTGTTAGCGTGTTTGAAATGTCCATGATAACTTGCCAGTGTGGCGCGTAATTGCTCAATCACATCGGCTTTTAACGTAATACAGTAGCCCTCTGTACTTGAACCACTCACCAGTTCAGTTTGAAACTGTTGTAGCTTTTCCCAAAAATTACCCACCACTCGACGACGGACTAATCGATAATGTGGATAAATGATATAGCCTAAAAAATCTGCACCCGTAGTCACTTGTTTAGGTTCAGTAATTTCTTTTAGCGAAAGCTGTAATGTATCTTGTAAAAATTGCAGGATTTGCTCACGCCACGTCAATAACGTTTCTTTATCGGGTGCAAGTAAAATGAAATCATCAACGTAACGCACATAATGACCGCATTTAAGCGTGTGCTTTACAAATTGATCAAAGGGATTTAAATACACATTAGCAAAGAATTGACTGGTTAAATTTCCTATCGGCAAGCCTTTATGCTCGCCCATATTGCCGAGTTGTTTGTGTGGTGGTACACGATGCAGCAGTGTCGGATTACCTCGATAAATCGCATGACCACTAGAATCATGACGCAATAACACACGACATAACCAGCGCAAAGTATCGGCTTCTTCGGGTGAAATAGCCCGTTTATCAGCTGGAAATT
This sequence comes from Methylococcaceae bacterium, assembly GCA_037134135.1. Taxonomy (GTDB): domain Bacteria; phylum Pseudomonadota; class Gammaproteobacteria; order Methylococcales; family Methylomonadaceae; genus UBA10906. The sequence continues at coordinate 2,892 of JBAXMT010000077.1, forward strand.
TTTGATACGTTTGCACCGCTTTTCGCAAACGGTGCTGTAGCAATTTAAATAATACGGGGCGGTCGATACTGTTAAAAAAATTGGCAATATCAAGCTGTAAATACCAGCCTTGATTATCCACGCTGTGCATAAAACTTTGTAATCTATCAACCGCTTTATGTGCGCCTTTACCTATTCGATTTGAATACACGTCATGAATAAAAACGGGTTCAAACAACTTTTCTAATCGAGGTACCAGCCAATGATGCACCACACGGTCAGAAAAATCTGCCGCATGAATTTCACGCGCTTTCGGTTTCGTGGCAATAAAACGAATACACCGCGCTGGTTGATAACTACGCGCATTTAAACTAGCTTGGGCTTCAAACAGGTTATCCAATAAATACATTTCATAGCGTTGTGCGTTCACGGTTTTACGTTTACACCGCCGACAATCACGATAAGCCTTATAAAGTTCTTTAAATTCAATAGTCATAACTTTCTAAAAAAGGTGTGGTGAATAATCACAGAAAGCCAAACAAAAATGTTCATCAAAAATAAACGGGTATCACTCTCACCCACGCACCAACCGAACATTATTGTTATTGTTCTTATTGTTGTTGTTTGAATTGCCGTTTGTTGTTGTGACATTCCACGCATTGTTACTATTGTTAGCATTAGGCGAAGAAGACCAAAACAACCACGCATAATCTGTGAAGTTCGCCACAGCTGCTCATCCGTTCGGTAGAACAGCCGTGTTTGTTTCATGCTTTGATTCCCCAAAGCCCCACAGACGCACAGTGATTCAGCACGCGCTTCACGCAAACCGTGAAACTTCTGGCTGTTTTGATTGACTGTGCCGCAACCATCCACCACTCTGTTTTCCCACCGTTACCGTCAACGCAGCCAAACGTTCAAATACACTGAAATTCTTGAATACTTGCAGTTCTTTTCCTAACTGCAATTGAATTTTAAGGTCATCCACGGTGGCGACTAAACGTTGCAACATGGCTAAATTCTGGGTTTTCTCACGCCATGCCCTTGCTACTAACTGACAAATCAACATCGCTTGTCGCCTTAGTTCCGTGCCTAAAGTGTATTTGTGATAGCGTGGAAAATGTTTGACTGCCTTTTCAACTTCTAGCAACAAACGATTTGCATCACGCCAAATGGGATAATTATTGTTCACACTATACTTCCGAATTTTTTAAACCAAAACAAAAGGAAAAAACACTGTCACCCACGCACCAACCGAACATTATTGAAACCGTACTTATAGTCGTAGCCCGAATAGCCGTCCGTAGTAGTGACATTCCACGCACCGTAACTACCGTAAGCATCAGGCGAAGAAGACCAAAACACATTGTTTTGTGTATTGGGGAAGTAATTTGTGTCAATCGCTGGATTGTAAGTATCCAAACTGACAATGCTAAGTAATTCTTCAACTGTAGGCAATCGCCAATCTTTATAACCACAATAACCTACTGAATTCACCGCTTTAACGTAAGCGTTAGTATCGCAATCACTGCCTTTACATGAACCACCATTTTTTGTTCCAGCGTCGCCGCCATTTTTAGTATTATCGGGTTCGTACCAAGTGTAAGTATGATTTTGGTCATGCAAGCCGCCGTCTGTGGTTTTAACTTCCCACGTTAAGCCTGTGACATTATCTTTAACGCAATTCCAGCTTGTTGCAGACGCAGCAACTGTTGCACCTGTTGAACTAATTTTGGTAAAGCTAAAGCCAGCGTGACCATCAGAATTATCATTTTTCGTTTTATCGCGTCCCGATTGAGCATCTTGGTTCGGGTAATCATTGATAGGACAAGCTAAACCGTTCTTACTTTCATCAGAACAGATTGTAATGCCCGTATCATTGAGTTTTCCAGTGCCTGATGACGCGCCAGAATTATCAACAGGGGTAACGACTACAACAGGTTTTGAAACCACCACATTTTTAGAAACCGTGTTGCTGTTTAAATAATCCGAATCGTAAGCGGTCGCGCTCCAGTTGTAAGTCGCTGCGCTGGTGTAAGTGTGTGAAAACGTCAGCGTGGTGTAATTATTCGCTGTTTTGGAATCGCTTGCACCGTCACCCCAGTCGATAGTGATTGAACTCAAATTATTGTCCGAATCGGCGGCTTGTAATTGCACTGAATAAGCGGTATTCATGGTTGCTGACGTGTTGCCGCTGATAAAACTTAACGTTGGCGCGACATTGACGGGCGCGGGTTGTGTAATTTCAAAGCTCCCCGTCATCGCTGAATTCGGTTGTAAAACGCTTTTGCTGTCATAAATGCCAATGCTGAAAAGTTGCTGTCCCGTGTTGGTTGGTGTTTTTGACACGCTGTAATTTGTGCCGCTGCCAGAAAGCGTGATTAAACCGTTGCCATAATCGACTTTGACACTGTAACCGCTAGGCAAAGTCGCACTTAATGTGGCAGAAAAGGTAATCGAATTTCCTGATGTCACAGAATTTGGCGTGGCTGAAACCGCCGAAATGCTGGGAACTTTCGCAACGGGTTTTGAAATGGTGACTTTTTGAGTCAACGTTTCGCTTTGTGCGTCTTTTTTATCGAATGCAACGGCACTCCAAGAAAATGTGCCAGCGGTGTCGTAACTATGTGAAAGTGAAAATGACGCATAACCATTGCTGACGGGTTGCGAATTACTTGAACCGTCGCCCCAATCAATCAACACGGAACTTAAATTATTATCAAAATCGCTGGCTTCCAATTCGATGTCGTAGCTTTCACCTAAAACGGTGCTGTTTGCCGCCGTTAATTTTTTCAAAATCGGCGCGATATTTTCAGGCGGTGGCGGTGCAATGACTTCAAATTGTCCGCTGACGGTTTGCCCTTTTAAACTGTTCTTTTCGTCATAAACGCCGACGGTAAAATTTTGTACGCCAAGTTTGGTTAAGGTTTTCGCGGTGCTATAAGTCATGCTGCCCGTCATGGTTGTTAAGCCGTTGCCGTAATCAACTTTGACGCTGTAATTTTGAGGTAATGGATTATTCAACGTCGCTGAAAAAGTGAGCGCGTAATTTTGAATCACAGGATTTGGCATTGCCGACACTGCTGTAATCGTTGGAATGACAATGTCTTTTTTAGTTTGAATGGTTCGCGTGGTTGACCATGCGCCTTCTACCGCTCCCACCGCTTGCACTTTCCAATAATAGACTTTGTTTGATAAGCGTAAATCGGTGCTGTAATCAAATGTTGTGCTGTCTACTTCGGCAAAAATACAACTGTTATTACAACTGCCAGAACTATAACTGTAACCATTGAAACGACTGTTTTCACTAATCAACAAACGGTAGGCGTAAACCTTCGCCGCCACTGCATTTGAAGTTTTTTTCCAACTAAATTTGATGGCTTGTTTTGAAGCATTTTTGGTTAAATCTGCTGGCAATACTAATTCAGGCGGCATCGCTTGTTCTGCAAAAACGGACGTGCTGACGAACAATAAAATCAACAAAAAGGGCGATAAAAATTTCATAAAATCCCCGCTGTTTCAACGCCAACTAATTCGATTTGCATGGCTGAACTTGATGATGCTGAAGAATCATTGTCGGTAATCGTCACGGTGGCTTTGGTTGTGGCTCCCAAAATTGCGCCTTGTGGATTGGATAATTTGACGATGAAATTTTCAAGCGGTTCACTTACCTTGTCATCAACAATCGGAATTAAAATTTTGCCTGTGTTTTCGCCTTTTCTAATGGTTAAGTCACCAACACTTGCCGCGTAATCGCTCGATTTTTTTGCAGTGCCATCAATCGTTTCGTAATGAACGATTACGTCCTGCGTCACAACGTTGGATAATTTAACCATGACTTCAGCCGATGATTTACCCACATCGCCTTCGTTGATTTTACTGTCTGAAATAGATAACGTCGGCAAGTCATCATCTGTAATGGTAACGGTCGCGGAGTCATTCGTTATTTGAACTTTGTCCGAAATCAAGTCCGTTAAATTAACAAAAAAGTTTTCAGTATCTTCAACCAGTTTGTCTTGCGTAATTTGGATTTTTATCTGTTTGCTAGTTTCGTCAACGCCAAATGTCACGACTTGAGAAACAGCGGTGTAGTCCGTTTTTACCTTAGCGGAATTATCTTCGGTACTGACTTTGACAGAAAACGATTCCGTCGGTTTGCCGTCTAATTTTAATTCGATGAAGGCAATTCCGCCTTCTTTAATGGTGGTATCTGCAATCGATAATTTAACTTCATTTGACCTGTTACCGATGGGCGTTAATTCTGTATCGCTGAATTTTATAAACTCTATGCCGTTGAATGTATCAACGTCACCTGAATTGATATTTGTGACGCTGTAAACGCCGTCAACTAATTTAACGTCTGAATAATCGTTTTTTGAACCCGAATAAAGTGCCACATCCGCGTCACCGTTTCCGCCATCGAGTTTATTATTTCCTGAGCCACCGACTAACGTATCGTTTCCATCGCCGCCATTTAACGAGTCATTTCCCTTGCCACCATCAAGTTTATTGTCGCTGTCGTTACCATCAATGATATTGGCATTATCGTTCCCCGTTCCATCGATTGCTTTGGTGCTTGTGAGTTCTAAATTGTTAATCGACGGATAAGAAACAATCGTAATCGTTTCGCTACTTTGAACCGTATTTGTCCCTTGTGTATCGACAATTTCGTCTTCCGTATTGTTGATAACGTAAGTGTCGTCACCTGCACCGCCGACTAAACTATCAATCCCTTTGCCACCTTCCAGCGTATCATTTCCCGCATCGCCAATTAACGTGTCATTGCCACCATTGCCAAACAAATGGTTATTGCCAATTCCACCTGTGATTTTATTATCACCATCATCACCCGCCATATCCGCATCACGGTCATATTTCAAAATGTAGTTTTCAACACCTGTAAATAATGAGAAATTATCTTTCTGATTTAAATTGATGCTAATTTCAACCGTATCTTTGCCGCCTTTGGATGACGTATCTTCGTTGATGGTATCGCCGATATTGTCTATAAAATAATAGTCGTCCCCTTCACCACCTGTCATTTTATCAGCACCATTTCCGCCGTTAAGCGTATCGTTACCAGCACCACCTTCTAAACTATCATCGCCTTCGCCACCATCGAGTGAATCGTTGCCAAATCCACCTATCAACGTGTCGTTATCTTGTTCGCCAAATAATTTATCATCGTCGTTGTATCCGTCGATTTTGTCGTTACCCGCACCGCCTTTTAATGTGTCGTTACCATTGCCACCGTAAATACTGTCGGCAATTTCAGAACCTTTTACGTTGTCTGCTATTTCGCCCGTGCCATTAAAAGCGGTATTACTTTTAGTCAATTGAGTTGCTACTTTTTCAGTTGGTGTCGCATCGTTTACAGTGACGGTTATTTTTTTAGCTTTGTTGGCATCTAACGTAACAATCAACGTTTCAGCCGTTTCTTTGGCATCGTTACTTTTAAAACTTACGGGGATTTTTGCTGTTCCATCTGTGCCAATGACAAACTTTGATACGGGTAACGAATCGCCTACGATGTCAGCGGCTGTAATTTTTCCACTAAATTTAAACGGTACTTCTGTTCCAACAGCTACATTTTGGGTTGTGAGTGTTAGCGTTGCGGTGTCGCCTTCGTTCACCGTTTTTTTATCAACACTAAGCGTATAAATGGGCGTTTTAGATGGCGTGCTGACGGTTGAAGAATAGGCAGACAAAATCTGTAAATTTGATTTATTCGCTGAATTATTCACCAGATAAATGTTTGAACCGTCTAACGTAATTTCAGTGGCGGCACCGATTGTATTAGCAAATGTATCGGTTGGTTTTGGCGCAGCAGGATTGCTCACATCAACAACCACTAAACCTTTCACATCATTTGCCAATGCAACGTGTTGTTTGTCTAACGTCGCGACGGCATTTGCTACATTTAAAGGCAAATTTCCTACCAATTTTGGCGCAGATGGTTCGCTGATGTTGACGATTTTTAAACCTTCTAAACCTGCGGCAACAGCGACGACATTATCATCAACCACGCTGATTTCATGAATATCATTTCCCAGCTTTATCGAGCCTAATTTTTTAGGTGAAGTCGCATTTTGTATATCGACAATCACCAATTCAGTCGAATCACTGACGATTAACGCTAAGGTATTATTTCGCGCTAACACGATATTTTTGGCGTGGGAAATAGCTAAAACACCCGATAATTGCGGCGCGTAAAGATTACTCACATCAACTGTCAAAAGCCCTTTTTCCCAATCAACCAAATAGGCGGTATTACCTGACACCGCGACTTGTTGCACATTTCCAATTGAATCTGTAAATGTGCTTAACATTTTTGCTTGTGCTGGATTCGACACATCAACAAGCGTTAATCCTTCCGTTTCATTCACTACAAACGCTGTTTTGCCTGAAACCGTCACGTCATAAACATAGCCTAGCGAATCGAGTTGCTTAACTAATTTCGGATTGCTAGGATTTTTAACATCAACCAAAAACAAACCTTGTTCACCTGCTGGCAAATACGCCACGCCATTTTGAATGACGGCGTTGTTAAGCGTGTTGTCGTTTAAATCGTAATTGCCAAGTAAAGTCACTGTTGCGTTTGTCATGGGTTAATGCCTGAAATGTTTTTAATTTTTTGGGTGTTAGAAGAAATTTAAAGCGAGTAAATTATTCCGCGTTTGGCGTTGGAAATTGAAGTAAATCGGCATCACGTTGTTCGGTGACAATTTCACGTTTGCCGCCATTTTCATCGCTTGTGTAAGTAATCGTTACTTTAAA
>JBAXMT010000078.1:0-9603 GCA_037134135.1 Methylococcaceae bacterium
ACATGTTGATCCAGCAAGGAATTTTGGTAAAAGACAAAAAAAAGCCCCGCTGATTTAATCAGCGGAGCAGTTATAAGCTAATGAAACTTAACTTTTGAGCTTACCAATCAAGCTGTACGCGCGTTTCAATGATGTCTAAATCGGCATTATTGAATGCTGTAATACCTTTGCTTCCACCTGTGTTGATGTCTAACGCATGAACATAGTTAGTCATGACGCGAACGTGTGGGTTTGGATACCAATTCACACCTAATTTAGCTGTTGACACACGACCACCTTTAATTACGCCATCATTCAAATTGATTGAATCATAACCTGTTGCCAATTCCCATGCACCCCAGCCACCTTTCATATCAAAGTTGCGTGTTGGTTTAATTCTGTCCCATGCGCCCGTTGTGCTTTTGTAAGCACGCGATTCACCCGTTAAGAAGTAGGTGGCATAAGTGTAATAACCGCTTAAAGATTCGTCATGATAGCCGGCACCCGAAATATCCGTTTGGATATATTCGCCCTGTGTTGAGAAAGGTCCATAAACCAATGCCGATTCTGCACCAAAACGAGTAAGGTGGTCAGCTTGGCGATATTTAATACCATCTGTTTTTGAGCCAGAAGTTAAATTGCCTGTGCTTAATATGCCAGAACGATCTACGTTGCTACCAATGCCGTTCGCAAAAATAAGACCACCATTACTAAACGAACCATCTGATTTGTAATTGTTGTTGATGTCAATGTACGATCCAGATGCGCCAACGTGTAAGAATTTAGTCTTACTTTCCATCCAAGGCATACCAGTAACACGCGCATTCACTTCCCAACTTGTATCGCCACCACCGCCGCTACGGTTTACACCACCGTTAGAACCGATTGCGCTTCCAGTTGTCGCTGAATCAAATTTGTTATTTGAACCATAAGCGTTGTTATAACCACCAGCTCCTTCCGTTTGAAAAGAAGTAGCCGCTTGCCAGCGTTCTTCCGCGTAGTTAGCTCCAACACCTACTTTGTAAGTATTTAAGTTATCAACGAACGTATTCGTCGCCATGTTACGTTCGATAAAAGTGGTGTAACGGTTGCTGGTTGCTTCTTCCATGCTGAATGGTTCTTTAAACGCACCGAATTTAATCGAAAACGGTTTAGAGAAATTCTGACGAATATAAGCGTCAGTAATACCACCCGCATTCAAACCATTACCGCGAGTGAAATCATATTCAAATTTATAATCGGTATTTTTGAAGAAAGTTCCTTCAACACCAATTCGAGCGCGACGAAGAGCAGCACCGCTGTTTAATGTCGCGGGCATTCCCGCAGAAAATGGTGAGCCTGGTTTGCCTGTTGCATCATCACCTTTAACAAAGGCTGTATCTGGCGAAAAGTTATTTGCCAAATCTTGATTTACGTTACTTTGCGAATCAACTTGCATCCGTCCATTGATTGCCATTTTGAAATTACCGTCACGGCTTTTGAATTCGATGCCGCCGTCTTTTTTAATTTCGACCATGCCTTCTTCTTCAGAGGCTTTGGCGTGTTCTTCTAAGGCTTTAATTTCGTTGCCTTTCATTTCTAAATCGTTTTGAATTTTTTTCAATTCAGCTTTGTCGTTGCTGGCTTCTTGGTAAGCGTGTTCACTACTTACAAAGTTTTTTGATTTTGGTGATTCGTCTACTTTTTCGAATGCACCCATTTTTTGGCGACCTTTGCCAGGTTCAGCGAAAATTTGTTTGGTTTTTGTATCAACATACAAGTCCATAGCGAACGCCGATGTCGTGACACTTGCGGTTAATGCGGCAGCAACCGCAAAGGACAATTTGGATAATTTCATGAATTTTCTCTAAGTAGATTTAAAAAATTTTGCGTAGGATAAAAAAGTTAAATGACAGTTTAATGACTTTTCAGTGATATTTTGTTACTCAACAACAAAATCAGGCGGCTGTTGTTAAATTGTAATTTATGTTTCACTTTTACAACAATAGCTTTTTTATCGACTGTCGTCAAAAATTCTTTAATGTTGTGTTATGTTAGAACTCAGCGTGAAACACGTTATTAAAGATATTCTCAAATAATTAGAAAAAAAATCATAGGAAACCTAAAAATGACCAATGCAACACTCACACAATCCGCTCAAACGTACGCCATTGATTCATGGGGCGATGGGTATTTTTCAATCAATCAAAACGGAAATGTGTGCGTTAAACCCTGCGCCGACAAAACGATTGAAATTGATTTGTACGAAGTCGCGCAATCGCTGAACGATAAAAATTTATCGTTGCCCGTGTTGGTGCGTTTTATCGATATTTTGAAAGATCGCGCCACTCGCTTAGACGCTGCTTTTCAAAACGCCCGCGCCGTTTTCAATTATCAAGGTAGTTACACGCCTGTTTATCCTATTAAAGTGAATCAACAACGCAAAGTGGTTGAAGGCATTTTAGCGGCGGATAATATCGGTTTAGAAGCGGGAAGTAAGCCCGAATTATTAGCGATTATGGCGTTGTCAAAATCCAAAAATGGCGTGATTATTTGTAACGGTTACAAAGACCGCGCTTATATTCGTCTTGCGTTGATTGGTTTGAAAATGGGTTTGAACGTTAATTTAGTAATTGAAAAACCGCTCGAACTCGAATTGATTATTGACGAAGCCGCGAAACTCAACGTGATTCCACAAATGGGCGTGCGCGTGCGGTTGTCGAGTATCAGCGCGGGGAAATGGCAAAATAGCGGTGGCGAAAAATCAAAATTTGGCTTGCACGCGCATGAATTGTTGCAGCTCGTTGAACGCCTGAAACAAGCGGATTTATTGAGTGCGTTAAAATTGATGCACTTTCACATGGGTTCGCAAATCGCCAACATTCACGATATTAAAGTCGCGCTCAAAGAAGCTGGGCAGTTTTACGTTGAATTGCATCGTTTGGGCGCGTCGATTCAAATTGTTGATGCGGGTGGCGGTTTGGGTGTGGATTATGACGGCAGTAAATCGCGCCGTGAATCGTCCATCAATTACAGTTTGAACGAATATGCGTACAACATTGTGCGCGGTTTTGCTGAAGTGTGTGCCGAAAAAAATGTGCCGCAACCCGATATTATTACCGAATCGGGACGCGCTTTGACCGCACATCACGCCGTATTGATTACCAACGTGACCGACATTGAATCGATTTATCGCAACGAACCTGAATTGCAAAACTTACCTGAAATTCACAATCCTGTCGAAGCCTATCACGACGCGCATTTTAATTTGGCGCAAGCTCGCACGCAATTTGCCCAAGATCAATGTTCGTTGACAGATTTAGCGAAAGTAGAAAACGTGTATTCATTGTTGTGTCAGCAAATCCAAACGCAATTGAATCCACAAAATCAAAGTGAAGAAGCGATTTTGGATGAACTCAACGAAAAACTCGCCGACAAAATTTTCTGCAATTTTTCGTTGTTTCAATCGTTGCCCGACGTGTGGGGAATCGATCAAGTGTTTCCGATTATGCCGATTCACCGCTTGAATGAAACGCCCACTCGTCGCGCCGTGATTCAAGATTTAACCTGTGATTCGGACGGGCGCATTGATTGTTATATTGATGGGCAAAATTTAGAACACACGTTGCCGATTCATGAAATTGATGCAGATGAACCGTATTTGATTGGCTTTTTCATGTTGGGTGCGTATCAAGAAATTTTGGGCGATATGCACAATTTGTTTGGTGACACGCATTCGATTAACATCAAACTCGACGAAAACGGCTACCATTTTGAAGATTTACAAGAAGGCGAAGACGTGTCGGAATTGCTGGATTACGTTCACATTAGCAGCAACGAATTGATGCAAGCATATCGGGAAAAATTAGCCGCCAGCGATTTAATCGACACAGAAAAACAAAGTTATGAAAGCGAGTTGTTGGCGGGTTTGAATTCCTACACTTATTTGGCGAAATAGCATTGGCTCTAAAACGCTAAATCACTAGAGTTACCAGGTGGCGCGTATTAACTTATGCGTCATTCTCAACTTTTTTCGCACCTTCAAAATCATGTTTATCTACAGCCCAAAGACCTCAATACTATCGCCCCAATTTTAGAGCCGTTGCTTGCACGCGCCAAAAACCAAGCCGCGCAAAATGCGTAACTTCTATAGTTACTTAAAAACTGGTCGATAACGTCATTCTAAAACTCAACGGTTCAACAGGATGAAAATGAATATCTGGATTTCCACCATCTGGGCAACTCGTATCTGTTTTCAAACAAGAGTCATAGTAATAATCAATACCGCTGTCTTTTCTGCCCAATAAATTGAACACTTCGGCTTGCAACTTCCAATGTTTATTAAATTCATAACCCATCATCGCAGAAAGCATTACCGTTTCTTTTGAGCGGACGCTGTTATCTTCAATCAACGCGCGAGGACCAAAATAACGTAATCGCGGGCCACCGTAAAATCCACCCAATACATCGTGAAATGTTGCCCCCGACGCAATCACCGTTTCAACCGAGCCTGGAATATAACTCCCTTCTGCTGGATGACCTTGAAAACGTGCTTTTGAAAAACTTAAATCTGCATCAAATGTGAGCCAATTAGTTGGTGAATAATAGTTTGCCGATTCAATCCCGTAACGACGACTTGGATGACTAGCTTCTGTTGTTCCTGCATCACCCACAAATAATAATTCCGAATCAATATCGAGCCACCAAATCGCCAGCGTACTATTTAAGCCTTTAATCCAGTTGCTACGCATTCCGACTTCCGCCCCGTAAGTGCGCGATAAAGGCACAGCGGGATCTACTTTTTCACCTGATTTTGGATCAACTTTTGTATTCACGCCGCGCCCGTCATTACTGTGAAAACCTAAACCCCCGTTTAAATAAAATTCGGTTTCTGCCCACGGCCCAAATACGATACCTGCTTTTGGACTGACCAAGCCATCGTAGACCGTGCCTTCATTTGCCGCTTGATTACTTTTAGAAACATTAAAACGATAACCATCAAAACGTAATCCCACATCAGTTCGTAACCAATCTGTCCACGTCGTTTTGTTGTCGAAATACGGACTTAAACTACTCACCCAAACCGTATCTTTTCGGGTTATATCTAAAACTTGTTGTGCTTTCGTTTTCAACAAAGCGTTATTGATATTGTCGTTACGAAATTGCAAACCGAACGTACTTTCAGAATCAAATTGCCCTAATTTATGAAAAATCGTGTGTGTTGCTTTTGAACCCGTGACAAATCGCTCATCAGGTTGTCCAAATTGGTCGCCGTTAATCGGATCATCCATGAAATAAGTGAAGTTAGAATATAAATCGAGAGACGTATACAAACCATACGCCATGATTTGCGTTTTGCTGTTTTTGTCCTGACGATGCCATTCACCAGTCACGCTGTAACGGTCACTGCGTCCGCCGTCAGTTGGGTCAACGTTACCAAAACGCCCAATTGAACCATCAGCCACCGCACGTTTTGGAATTTGGTCCGTTGAATTCCAATCCGCCGCCATTGCCATTCCCGTGACGCTCCAACCGTGATTTCCGTGTTCTTCGCTGTATTTTAAAACTCCGTTAAATTTCAAATACTCGTTGCTAACTTGCCAAGGGCCGCCGTTATGAACGGTTTCACCTGCATACGCTAAATTACCATCGCCAATTTTTTGCGAACCCATCACCAAGCCACGGTAATAATCAAAACTGCCGCCTGTGAATTTAACGGTGTGTTCGGGCAAATCACTAAAATAATGGATATTCGCTGCTCCCGCACTCGAAAAATCGCCGTTTTCAGCATAATAATTTCCTTTTTGATAATCCATCGTTTTAATCATTTCGGGAATTAAAAAATTGGTATCCATCCAACCTTGACCGTGTGAATGTGAACCTAAATTTACTGGTACACCGTCAACTTGCGTTAAAAAATCGGTGCCGTGATCTAAATTAAAACCACGCAAATAATACTGGCTGGCTTTCCCTTCGCCGCTGTGTTGGCTTGAAATCAAGCCTGGAACAGCTTCTAACACTTCGCTTGGACGTGTGACGGGACGATATTTTAATTGTTCTTGTCCGACGTTTCCTTGTGACGCACTGCCTGCAATACCCACTAATGAATCGGCGCGTTCGGTTGTGACAACCATATCTTCAAATTCAACGTTTTTGTCTGTTTTTTCTTTCTTAGTTTTTTTAACTTTTTTATCTGATTCTGCAACAGGTGTTTCAGTTTCAGTATATTCGGCGTGCGCGTAAGCCGAGCAATTCGCCAAAATCGCAAGCGATAACAGCGTCAATTTAAAAGGGTGATTTTTCATAATTTTCCTCATTATTGTTATTAAAATTATTGTAAAAGTGTGCGTTCAATCAACCAATATCCTCCTGCAAGACAGACAATCGTTGAACAAACGGGAACGAAGTATTTTTCGACAAGGGGTTTTGTGTGCAACCACCAAATAATTGGTAACGAAATTGACGTAACAATTAACTGCCCTGTTTCAACGCCTAAATTGAACGAAAACAACGGGACTAAAATGCCCGTTTCGATGCTAGTAATGTTCATTTCTTGCAACACAGCGGCGAAGCCAAAACCATGAATCAAACCGAATGCAAAGGTGAGATATTTTCTGCCTTTGGGTTTTTTGACAATTAAATTTTCCGCGCCAACATACACAATCGAAGCGGCAATTAACGGTTCAACAATCGTGCTGGGAATGGTGAATAAATTCATGCCTGCAATGGCAAGCGTAATCGAATGAGCAATCGTGAAAAACGTAATAATCCCGAATGCAGACCAAAAACGATGCGTGACAATTAACAACGCAAACAAAAACAATAAATGGTCGTAACCCGTCAAAATGTGTTCAATACCCAAAACGAAAAAGTCTTTGAACATCGACGAACTTTCGCCAGCGGCTAAATTCAATTCGATGACGTTATCTTGTTGCGTGAGCATTTTTTCGCTGAGATTTTTGCCCGTTGCATCTTTAATCGTCACAACTTGTTTATGACCATCAGCCAATTTATTCAAAAACAACAACTGCATTTTCAAACTGGTCGCGATGGGTTGGTAATGAAACAAAAGATGCGCGTTGTTTTGCGCGTCAAATGTGACGTTTTCAATAGCAAACGGTTTCACATTTTGATTATTGAGCGTGACTTCCAATTCTTTGGCGATTAACGCGGCAACTTCGGGTTTTGCGGCTTCACGTTCAGCGTTGCTCACTTCTGCATCGCCATCGTTATCCATCGGCGCAAAGGCTTCGGTGTCTTGCAGCGCAAACGTCATTGAAATATCAACGCCTTTTTCGTTCAAAATCACATCAGCCGAACTCAAACCTGCATCGTGCGCGAAACTGATTTGAGCGTAAAAAAGTAAAAATAAAAGGCTGATTAACTTCATTGCTCAATACTCACAAACGCAATTTTAGAAATACCTGCGTGTTGCACCGTCGCCATGACTTCCGCGACTTTTGCATAAACTACCGCTTGATCGGCGTACAAATGCACGCCGATTTCTGCATCTTTCGTAAATTCTGATTTCAACGCGGTTTCCAGCGTAGCTAAATTTGCAATTGGATTTTTATTGAGCGTAATTCCGCCTTGCGCGTCAATGCCAAGTTGCAACGGTTGTTGTTTCGTATCGGCAATGGTTTCGGTCGTTTTGGGCAATTTCACTTGCACGGATTGCGTCAACAATGGCGCGGTCACGAGCAAAATAATCACCAGCACCAACATCACGTCTACCAGTGGCGTGACGTTGATTTCACTCATCGCGCTTTCGTCTTCGGATTGCGGTTTAAAAGCCATTTCAATCCCCTTATTCTTTTGGCAAATCAGCAACAAGCAAAAAATGCGCGACAAAACTTTCTAATTGTTGACGTTGTAATTTCACACGACGCAAAAAGAAGTTGTACGCCAGCACAGCAGGTACCGCGACGGCGATACCGATTGCGGTGGCAACGAGCGCGTCACCGATTGGGCCCGCAACAACGTCTAAACTGGTTGAACCGCTCGCCGTAATATCGTGCATTGCGTGCATAATCCCCATCACAGTGCCGAACAAACCCACAAATGGTGCGGTGCTGCCAATACTTGCAAGCAAAGTTAAACCACTTTCGAGCGTGTGTTGTTCTTTTTGCAATTGTCCGCGCAAAGCGTGTTCGAGTAATTCATTTGGATTGCCTGCGTATTTGAAACTTTTACCGCGCAAACGTTGATATTCATCAAGCCAAAACAAGCCTTCATACGCCAAATGCGATTGCGTACCTTTGAAAATATCATCTGGCAAACGTTTCGCTTGTTCCATATTTTGCGTGTCCCAAAACGCTTCATTGAACGTGTTGTTATTTCGATTGTTCGCCATGAATTGCCAAATTTTGTAAAAAATTAGCGTCCACGTCAGCACTGAAAAAATCATCAGCGTGTAAAACGTGAGGTCAATAACGAAATGTGTAATTGAATCGGTCATTTTTTTGTTCCCAATTATTTAGAAGGTTGAAATTTAATTGTTTTATTGCCTTTGAAACTCACGGATTTTCCGTTCACGATTTTTGGCTCGAATTCCATTTCCATCAAACTTTCTTTGATTTCTGAAATGACATCGTCGTCAAACATATCCGCAGGTTCGGCATTTTTCAGTGTTGCATTTTGAACTTTGCCATCTTCGCCAATCGTAAAAGTGAATGAAACTGAACCTGCAAAATTGCGTCGTGCATAACGGCGTTGCAAACGTTTTTCGATGCCGTCACAGTTTTCACACGTTCCGCCCGAACTTGCTGAACTTTCATTATGACTTTCAGATGCCGTTTCAGCAGGTTTGCTCACCGCTTTTGAAACCGTTGAAACAGGTACGGTAGGCGTGAAAGTGGGCGCGGCTTCAAATTTTGGAATGCTGACTTCGGCATTTTCAGAAGCGGTCGTTAAAATTTTCGGTTGCAAAACAGGTTTTGGCGGCGTGATGTGTTTCACAAGCACGGGTTTGACAATCGGTTTTGGTTTCACAATTTCTTTTTTCACCAAAGGCTTAGGTGGTTCAGGTGGTTTTGGAATTTCAGGTTTTGGTGGTTCGGGTTTTGGTAAAACAACCATCGCCACTTCCATAATTTTAGGTGTTATTTTAGGTTCATCTTGTGGCGAATTTAATAATTCAAACGCGATTACGCTATGCAACGCAACCACCGCTGCAAGCATTAAACCTCCTCGAAAACGCGAATTTTTCAGCTCTTGGTGTGACGGCTGAAAAATGGGATAACCTGTAAAAGTCGAATTTGTTTTGTCCATAAAATTAGCCGAATTTCGTCGTTAATGTTGGCAGAAAAACTAAAAATTTTGAGCGCACGAAAAAATCCCGACAACAAAGCGAGATGTGCGAAAAAAATTTAGAAGATGAAAACGCAGAAAGCGTTAAGAGGTAAAGCGACAATTGGAACAACGAATAAGCGAGGAATTTTGAAAAATCACGTCGTTGTTTTATATAAAAAACGTAGCAAACAAACTGCGAAATAGAAAACACAAGCAAAAATGTACACAAAATAAAATACGTTTTGAGAGGTTCAAAAATTGGAAAACTCGCGTAAATTGGCGGAGATGTTATTGCAGGTGGTTTTACAATAGATTGCGTTTCGATTTGTTGAATTTCGCTTTGTGCCGTTTGCG
>JBAXMT010000079.1:0-9073 GCA_037134135.1 Methylococcaceae bacterium
ACTTTTAAAAGATTTCTTCATTGAGTTCTCCTGATATTCTGTTACATGACAGAACGGTAATTATGTTTTTTATACAACTAACGTTAGTTTTCAGAGGGCGAAACGTTCACACACAAGCCGCTCTAAGCGGGTAAATTTAACGATTTTGGCTAAAATGTCAAATTAAAAAAGGGGCTATATCAATTTCAGGGGTTTCATAATCTTGAAGTCTGTTGTGTGACATTCCTTCGCAATTCTTTTTCGTAAAAGGAAATTTATGACAAAATTACTAGAAAAATAAAGCACACTACACAATAATTAAAAAATTTTGGAGAAATTATGTCTATTTCAGTTGCTACCATATTCCTTGTAGTTGATAGCTCAGAAGCTATCCGCCAAGCACTTATTCAGAAATTACGCGCATCTGGCGCACAACGCTGTTTAGAAGCCTCAAACGGTGAAGAAGCGTTAGTTATTTTGCATCAACAAGTCATTGACGTAATTTTAGCCGACAGTGATATTTTACCTATGTCAGGTTTAGATTTGCTCAAAGCGGTACGAACGGATGCCAAACTTTGTTCAATCGCTTTTGTGATGATTACGAATGAATCGAGCCGTAATTATTCGTTGGATATGATTGAATATGGGGTTAGTAGCGTTTTAGTTAAACCTTATACTTTTGATGGATTGGCTGAACATATTGAAAAAGCCCTTAAAAATCCATTGAAAACCGCTGTGCCTTTGACTGTCAAAAATGTTATGCCAAGTGCTATTACCAAATTGCCCGAATTATTTTCAATTTTAGTTGTAGATAATAATGCGTCCAACGAATTGGAATTCTTGTCGGAATTATTTAAAAACAAATATCGGTTGGTGATTGCACAAAATGGGTGGAATGCTATTGAAATGTGTATTTCAGATATGCCACCTGATTTAGTTTTATTAAGTGTAGATATGCCTGATACAGATGCTTTTGAAATGGTTCGCCAAATGCGTGAACATTCAAATTCTCAACATATTCCTGTGATTTTTATTACCGCTTTAATGAGCGAAAAAGAGAAGCTAAAAAGTTTGAATTTAGGTGCTGTTGATTTTATAACCAAGCCAATTGATGTGGATATTTTTAAAATCCGAGTTCAAAATTTTATGCGGTACATCGAATTGCATAAACAATTGCAATCGGATCATGATGAAATGTTGGAAAACGTGCATTTGCGGGAAGTAATTGAAAATATCACGCACCACGATTTAAAAGCTCCATTGATGAAAATTGTTCATCTTGCCGAAACGATGCTGGAAGATGGCGCGTTTAACGGTACGCAGCAACTCGAACAGCTGAAAATGACAAAAGAAATTGCATTGCAAGCCATACAAACAGTTAATGTTTCGACTGAACTTTATAAAATAGAAACAGGAAATTTTGAATTAAATCCACAGCCTGTAAAAATTGATGTTATTTTGCAGCAGTTGGTTGAAATTGCGCGTGAAACATTTCGAGATAAAAACCTGACTATTTCAATTGAAGCGGACACATCAAACGGTGATTCAATGCCCGCTGTTTTAGGGGATTCAGCATTATGTTATTCGTTATTTCACAATTTGATAAATAACGCCTGCGAATATACCGACGAGAAAAATAGTGTCACAGTGTCAATGAATAATGAAGATTTAGTGAAAGTGACAATAAAAAATCAAGGCGTTGTGCCAATAAAATTGAGAAAACCATTTTTTGAAAAATATCTGGATAGCATCAGTACGAAATGGGGTGGGGCGTATGCCACAAAACTTATGGTAGAAGCACAACACAGTAAAATTGCACTCACTGTTTCAGATACTGAGAATTTAACGACAGTAACTGTCCATTTGCCTAAATTTGCGGAATAAATTACCAGCGGCGAATAACGCGCATAATGTGATAAACAATAAACCAACTCGCTGTTCCGCTCAGAACTGGTAGCCAAAAGGTGCCATGTAATTGAGCGGGAGCTTTTAGATTTTCAAACCAAAATAAAAGTGATTGCGAAATCAATAAACAGCCAAATATAACGACACTCTGTTGTGCCAATGGAAACTGTCGCAGTTGTCGATGCAGGTATAAAATCAAATAGATAATTAACGAGTACGCCAACGCATATTGCCCAAATAAACGTCCCATTAAAACATCCGTCAAAATGCCAAATCCCCATGCGTAACTGATGCCGACGCGTTCAGGAATCGCCATGCTCCAATATATCAGTACCAGTAAAACCCAATCGGGATTTAATACAGCTAAACTTTCAGGTAATGGCACGATGCGTAAACACATGGCGATAATTAGTGTCGCGAAAATACGAATGCTACTGTATTCGTTATTCATGTGGTGCAGAGGTTTTAATTGCGGGAGCTGTCAATGGTAAAAGCGTGCTGTTGCTCCAAACAATCAATAATTCACGATTGCGATCGAGTAAGGCTTTCGGTGTCGCAGTGATATGTGTAATTGATTTATTTGATGTCTGTGGAAAATTATCAACAATTCCGACAGGATAGCCCGCTGGAAATGTGCCACCTAATCCCGAAGTAATCAACAAATCGCCAGGTTGAATATCCGCATTATTTGGCAAATAAGGTAAATCGAGTTGATTAATAATTCCGCTACCTACAGCAATCGTTAATAAGCCATTTCGATTGACTTGCACAGGAATCGCGTGGTTTGGATCGGTAATTAACATAATTTCAGAACTGAACGGCAAAGCACGAAATACTTGACCGACCACGCCATTTGCATCTAAAACAGGTTGCTGTGAATGTACGCCAAAGCGCGTGCCTTTATTCACAACCATAATATGCTCATAAGGTGCGAGATTTATTGAGAGTAATTCGGCGATTAACACTTGTTCGCCAAGTTTAAATGAATTTTCTAGTAGGGCGCGAAGACGGATATTTTCTTTTTCGAGTGCTTCAAATTTAAGAAGCTGTGTTTTATGAATGAGTTGTTCTTCATGCAAATGTGCATTTTCATTTTTTAGCGCATCGTAGCTAGTTAAAGCATTCGAGGCATTTTCAAATAAACTGACAGGTAAATCGACAAGGTATTTCAGGGGGTCAGTTAACATTGATAATGCGGCACGAATGGGCATTAAGCGTTCACTTCGATATTCGGTAATTAATAACGCCACAGACGCAAGAATTGCAATCAACAGCCGTATGTTAATCGATGATCCAGTTGCAAATAAGAGTTTAATAACAAAAGCCTGTGATTTTTATAAGGACAGAATTATTCTAATGAAAATGCAGAAACACCTTTTTTATCAAGCATTTCTAAAATCATGCCGCCTCCGCGTGCAACGCAAGTGAGTGGATCATCGGCAATGTGAACAGGTAAACCAGTTTCTTCTGCAATAAGACGATCAATATCTTTGAGTAACGCGCCACCGCCTGTTAGATAAATTCCGCGATTTGCTACATCTGAACCTAGTTCGGGGGGCGTTTGTTCGAGGGCTAATTTTACCGCGCCAACAATTCCAGAAAGCGGTTCTTGTAAGGCTTCTAAAATTTCGTTGCTATTGAGTGTAAAACTGCGAGGTACGCCTTCCGCTAAATTTCGCCCTGTAACTTCCATTTCTTGCATCGTACTACCAGGGTAGGCGGTACCAATTTGTTTTTTTATGTTTTCAGCGGTTGTTTCGCCGATGAGCGTGCCGTAATTACGTTTCACATAATTGATAATCGCTTCATCAAAACGATCACCACCGATTCGCACTGAATTTGAATATACGATGCCATTGATTGAGATAATTGCGACTTCAGATGTGCCGCCACCAATGTCTAGTACCATTGAACCACATGGTTCATCGACTGGTAAGCCCGCGCCCATTGCAGCAGACATAGGTTCTTCGATTAAATAAACTTCTCTTGCGCCTGCCATTGCCGCTGATTCACGGATTGCACGACGTTCAACTTGGGTTGAACCACATGGAACGCAGATTAAAATACGCGGACTCGGACGGAGAAATTTACTTTTGTGAACTTTTTCAATGAAAAAACGCAACATTCGTTCTGTGACAGCAAAATCTGCAATCACGCCATCTTTTAGGGGGCGAATTGCAGTAATGTTAGCGGGTGTTCTCCCTAACATTTGTTTTGCGTCAATACCAACCGCAGCGATTGTTTTCGCACCACGAATTTTGTCTTCTTTAATCGCTACAACCGAAGGTTCATTAAGTACAATACCCTGTCCTGGGATGTAAATTAGCGTATTGGCGGTTCCTAAATCTATGGACAAATCGTTGGAAAAAAGACCGCGAATTCTTTTGAACATTTCTAGCTGTATCCTGTGTGGGCGATAAATATGGAGTTACTTTAACAATCAATTACATACTTGAGCAAGTGATAAAGTGTAGGTAATATGATAATACAAAATTTAAAAAAAATTCAGTGGAGTTAACGAGAATGTTGTCATCAACAGAAGTAAAAAAAATAGCGCATTTAGCACGATTGGGAATTGAAGAAAAAAATGTAGAGGCTTACGCAGCTGATTTGAATGGCATTTTAGCGTTAATGGAACAAATGAGTGAATTAAACAGTGACGGAGTTAAGCCAATGGCGCATCCAATGGATCAGGTGCAACGTTTGCGTGCTGATATTGTCATTGAAACGAATCAGCGTGATTATTTTCAAACTATCGCATCGAAAACCGAAGACGGTTTGTATTTAGTCCCAAAAGTTATTGAGTAAATTTTCATAATTAATTGATTTCATTTTTATTTATGTTGTTTAACAGATTTTAAAAGTTAAAAATTTTAAATTAACATTTGACAAGAATTCGATTAAAAATAATAATAACCACTCTACATTGCGCTCGTGGCTCAGCTGGATAGAGTAATCGGCTACGAACCGATTGGTCGGGAGTTCGAATCTCTCCGAGCGCACCACTAAAGAGCTTATTATTCCCCTGTAGCTCAGCCGGTAGAGCAAATGACTGTTAATCATTGGGTCGGCGGTTCGAATCCGTCCGGGGGAGCCAAAATTAAAGCCCCGTAACAAACGTTACGGGGCTTTTTTGTTAATTATTACTTCGTTTTTCTTGAACTCGCACACTTAATACAATTCAATGAATACGGTACTGCTTTGAGTCGTTCTGGGTTAATTATTTCGCCACATTCTTGGCAAACGTTATAATCACCCGCATCAATTCGCGCTATTGCCTGTTTAATTGCTGCAATTTCTACTATCGCTGAATTACCCAAATAATCTTGCACTTCATTATTTTCATTTAGTATCGCTTGCTCTTCGGAATCTTTTTCCAAATCTCCATCAGCATGACGCATATCTTCCGTAATTGTTGTTAATCTTTCATCTAATTCTTCTAACATCGAAATTAAATTGTGACGCACATCGTCATAATTCGTACTCATTTCATACTCCTTTCTTGTTTGAATCGTTTAAAGTGGCGCAAATTATAGCGTAATAAACATTTACCAATTACTATTTCGGCGCGATAATTCCTACTGTTTAACTCTTTTATTTTTCATTTCGGAGATATTTTATGACGATTACAAAACACCATTCATTGTTAATTTTAGGTTCTGGACCAGCAGGTTATACCGCTGCTATTTACGCAGCGCGTGCTAATTTAAATCCAGTAATTATTACGGGAATGCAACAAGGTGGGCAGTTGATTACCACCACCGAAGTTGACAATTGGCCAGGCGATGTTGAAGGTATTCAAGGACCAGAGTTAATGGCAAGAATGCAGCAACACGCTGAACGCTTCGATACTGAAATTATTTTTGATCATATTAACAGCACCGATTTATCACAACGTCCGTTCAAATTAAGCGGCGACAATAGTGATTACACTTGTGACGCGCTTATTATTGCAACAGGCGCATCGGCACAGTATTTAGGTTTGGAATCTGAAGAAGCCTTTAAAGGACGTGGTGTTTCAGGGTGTGCGACGTGTGACGGATTTTTTTATCGTAATAAACCCGTTGCGGTTATCGGC
Source organism: Methylococcaceae bacterium (assembly GCA_037134135.1). GTDB lineage: Bacteria > Pseudomonadota > Gammaproteobacteria > Methylococcales > Methylomonadaceae > UBA10906. Next base: position 5,963 of record JBAXMT010000079.1, read on the forward strand.
GGCGGCAATACAGCGGTTGAAGAAGCATTATATTTATCAAACATCGCTTCAAAAGTGACCGTAATTCATCGTCGCGACACATTCCGCAGTGAAAAAATTATGTCTGATAAATTGCTCGAAAAATCTAAAAACGGCAATATTGAAATTGAATGGTTTAGCGAACTTGACGAAGTTTTAGGTGATGACATGGGTGTGACAGGCATTCGTATCAAAAATAATAAAGACGGATCAACCAAAGACATCGACGTGCATGGCGTATTTGTTGCGATTGGACACAAACCAAATACCGATATTTTTGAAGGGCAGCTCGATATGAATCACGGTTACATTAAAGTAAAAAGTGGCAACGAAGGCAATGCAACCGCAACAAGTATTGAGGGCGTTTTCGCAGCAGGTGATGTCATGGATTCAGTTTATAGACAAGCGATTACGTCATCTGCTACAGGTTGCAAAGCGGCAGTTGATGCCGAAAAATTCTTGGATTTACATAAATAAAAATGAAGCTCGTTCTTCTTGATGCTAACAATCCCTTGCAGCCTTTTCCTGCTTTGCGAAATGCGTTGCGTGAACCGAATGGCTTGTTGGCTGTCGGTGGTTGCTTGTCAAGTGAACGATTAATCAATGCGTATCGGCACGGTGCATTTCCGTGGTTTAGTGGCGATGAACCGATTTTGTGGTGGTCGCCGAATCCACGTCTTGTTTTATTCCCCGAAAAATTAAACGTTTCAAAACGACTAGCGAAAACCATTCGGCAAAAAAAATTCAATGTGACAATGAATCAAGTGTTTGATTCTGTTATTTCAAAATGTGGTGAATTACGCGCCGACGCAGAAGGGACTTGGATTAGCGACGACATTCGACGGGCATATTCCCAATTACATCGACAAGGTATCGCGCATTCATTTGAAGCATGGTTTGACGGTGAATTAGTGGGGGGGTTGTATGGCGTAGCATTAGGTAACATCTTTTTTGGTGAATCTATGTTTCATACAATGAGCGACGCATCAAAAGTGGCGTTTGCTCATTGCGTCCAACATCTGCAATTATTAGGTTTTCAGCTGATTGATTGCCAAGTTCACAGTGAGCATTTAGTGAGTTTGGGCGCGGAAGAAATTTCGCGTTCTGAATTTTCAAAATTACTTGCAATACATTGCACTGACAACGAATTGATAACTGCTACAATTAGCGAACGATTAAGCACTTTTTGAACATTAAATTATGAGTTTTTTAACACCAAACCAAATTTTTTCGTGGATGTTTCGATTGTCTGCTCAACAAGATTATCAAACATTAACGCATGAGTTTTTAAACATTCTCCAAGAAAATCCGCAGGTCAATGAAGCAAGTGGTTATGAAATCTATAATCACAAACTTAAAATTTCGGGCGAAGTTATTATTGATGAACGTTTAATTCGCCGATTTCCTCTGGATTTCACCAAAGAAGATGATATTTCTGACAATGTGCGCGTGAGTGATTCTGCTCATATTATTGGCGTTGCAACTAGCGATGCAGATGCAAATGGTGATTTTTCTTGGAGCGTTTTAACTGTCAAAGGCGGCAGTGGACCTGATCGTTCGATATTGGTTGAAGGGAAATTAAACGCCTCCACAATAGAAATACTGAAACATTTGCGTGGTATTTACCAAAATATGGTGATATTGCACGACATAAAAGAGCGGGATTTGTTAACGACTTTGCCGAATCGCCAATCGTTAGATTCACGTTTGATGCAGGTTTGCCAACATTATTCTAATCATCCGATTGTCGATAAAATTCACGACAAATGTTCATGGATTGCGATTTTAGATATTGATCATTTTAAACGTGTAAATGACAATTTTGGACATTTGTACGGCGATGAAGTGTTGCTTATTTTCAGTCAAATCATGGGTAGCAAGTTTCGTTATAACGATTTTCTATTTCGATATGGGGGTGAGGAATTTGTCGTCGTTTTAAATTTATCAACCCAAGAAGCGGCGATGACTGTGTTTAATCGTTTCCGTTCCGCTGTTGAAGAATATCATTTTCCGACCGTTGGTAAAGTTACTGTGAGTATCGGCGTGACGCACATCGATAACTCTGCGATGCCAAGTATGCTTTTGGATCGTGCCGACAAAGCACTTTATTACGCGAAAGAACACGGACGAAATCAGGTGGTATTATTTGAATCTACGCCCGAATTGGTCGCTGAAGAATATGAACATAGCGACGATGGCGAAATTGAATTATTTTAAGGATTTTTAAATGCAAAAATTAAAATGTGCCGTCATTGGCACGGGATATTTAGGGAAATTTCACGCGCAAAAATACGCAAATTTGCCGCAATGTGAATTGATTGCTGTCGTTGATACAGATGCCGAAACGGCTGCCAAAATTGCTGATGAGCACAGCACGCAAGCCTTAACCGATTACACGTTATTGTTGGGGAAAGTCGATGCGGTGAGTATTGTCGTACCAACAACATTACATTACCAAGTAGCGAAAGATTTTTTAAACGCGGGCGCACACGTTTTAATTGAAAAACCTATTACAACAACTGTTGAACAAGCTGACGAATTGATTGCGATTGCCAAAGCTAAAAATTTAATTCTACAAGTCGGGCATTTGGAACGTTTCAATCCAGCTGTTCTTGCACTTGATAAAGATGAAAAACCCTTGTTTATCGAATCGCATCGTTTATCACCGTTTAACCCACGCGCCAACGATGTCAGTGTTGTTTTGGATTTGATGATTCACGATATTGATATTATTTTGGCGTTGGTGAATTCAGAAGTTGTGAAAATTGATGCAAGCGGCACAGCCGTTTTAACCAAAGGCACTGACATTGCAAACGCACGTTTAACGTTTGCGAACGGTTGCGTTGCTAACGTGACAGCAAGTCGAATCAGCATGAAACTTGAACGCAAAATGCGCTTATTTCGCCCAAGCTCTTATGCTTCGGTGGATTTTCAAAATCGGATTTTGCAGAAACACCGAACGGGTGAAAAAGAAATGTTCCCTGGTGTGCCTGAAATTGTCAGTGAAGAAGCAACGTTTGAAACCAGTGATGCGCTGCTTGCTGAAATTGAACAATTTATAGATTGCATTCAAACAGGCAAACAACCTTTAGT